>NZ_JBJDQK010000003.1:0-217854 GCF_044903445.1 Streptomyces sp. NPDC019890
CGGATGGTGTCGCCGATGCCCTCGCTGAGCAGCGCGCCGAAGGCGACCGCCGACTTGATCGTGCCCTGGAAGGCGGGTCCCGCCTCGGTGACGCCGAGGTGGAGGGGGTAGTCGCACTGGGCGGCAAGCTGGCGGTAGGCGTTGACCATCACGACCGGGTCGTTGTGCTTGACCGAGATCTTGATGTCACGGAAGCCGTGCTCCTCGAACAGGGACGCCTCCCACAGCGCGGACTCGACCAACGCCTCCGGCGTCGCCTTGCCGTACTTCTGCAGCAGCCGGGCGTCCAGCGAACCGGCGTTAACCCCGATCCGGATCGGGGTGCCCGTCTCGCCCGCGGCGCGGGCGATCTCCTTCACCTTGTCGTCGAACTGCTTGATGTTGCCCGGGTTCACGCGCACCGCCGCACAGCCCGCGTCGATCGCCGCGAACACGTACTTCGGCTGGAAGTGGATGTCCGCGATCACGGGGATCTGCGACTTCCGCGCGATCGTGGCCAGCGCGTCCGCGTCGTCCTGGGTCGGACAAGCCACCCGTACGATCTGGCAGCCCGAAGCGGTGAGCTCGGCGATCTGCTGCAGCGTCGCCCCGATGTCCGAGGTACGCGTCGTCGTCATCGACTGCACCGACACGGGGGCGTCCCCGCCGACGGCCACGGAACCTACCTGGATCTTGCGGCTGACCCTCCGGTCGGCGAGCCGGGTCGGAACGGACGGCATTCCGAGAGAAATTGCAGTCATCTGCTGTGCAACCCCAAGGTGTGGATCGTGGTCCCGAGATCGGCGGGCTCCAGCCACCGAGATTACGGCACAGAGGTTCGGCCCAGCACATCGCGCCGGAAAGTCCACCCAAAGGTGAGCGGCCGGATACAAAGAGTATCCGACCGCCACAAAAGGGATGCCCTCAGCTGATTTTGACCGGATTGACGATGTCGGCGACCAGCACGAGCAGGGTGAAGCAGATGAAGATCCCCGCCACGACGTAGGCGACCGGCATCAGCTTGGCGACGTCGAAGGGGCCCGGGTCGGGGCGCCGGAACACCTTGGCAACGGTGCGGCGCAGGGACTCCCACAGCGCGCCCGCGATGTGCCCGCCGTCCAGCGGCAGCAGCGGCAGCATGTTGAACAGGAACAGCGAGAGGTTGAAGCCCGCGAGCAGCATCATGAACATGGCAATGAGGTTCTGCGCGGGCGCGTCGAGGTTCATCACCTCGCCGCTGATCCGGGCGGCGCCGACGACGCCCACCGGGGAGTCGTTCTTGCGCTCGCCGTCGCTGAAGGCCGCGTTCCACAGGTCGGGGATCTTGGACGGCAGCGCGACGATCGACTCGACGCCGTTCTCGATCATGTCGCCCATGCGGTCGACGGAGTCGGTGAAGGAGAGCGGCAGGATCTCGGTCTTCGCGGCAAAGCCGAGATAGCCGGCCGGGACGTACTTGTCGGGGATGACCTCGCCGTCGGCGTTCTTCTTGGCGACCATGTTCTTGGCGAGGGTGGCCTGCAGGACCTGCTGCTTGCCGTCGCGTTCGACCGTGATGGTGGCCGGGCCGATCGTCTCGCGGATGTGGTTCGACAGGGTGGTCCAGTCGGCGACGGGCTGCCCGTTGAAGGCGACGATCTTGTCGCCCTTCCGCAGGCCCGCGGCTTGTGCGGGCGAGACGGGGTCGCCCTTGGCACAGGTGTCACGGTTCTCGCTCTGCGAGATGACGCACTTCTGAACGCCCGCCACCTCGGTGGTCTGGGCCGAGAAGCCGAAGGTCATCGCCACACCGAGGAAGATCGCGACGGCCAGGACCAGATTCATGAACGGTCCGGCGAACATCACGATCACGCGCTTCCAGGGCTTGCGCGTGTAGAAGAGACGGTTCTCGTCGCCCGGCTTGAGCTCCTCGAACGCGGCCGTGCGGGCGTCCTCTATCATCCCGCGCCACGGCGATGTCGAGCGTGCCTCGATCCGCCCGTCCTCCCCCGGCGGGAACATCCCGATCATGCGGATGTAGCCACCCATGGGGATGGCCTTGATGCCGTACTCCGTCTCGCCCTTGTTGCGGGACCAGATGGTCGGGCCGAAGCCGACCATGTACTGGGGCACGCGGATGCCGAAGAGCTTGGCCGTGGACAGATGGCCGAGCTCGTGCCAGGCGATCGAGATCAGCAGCCCTACCGCAAACAGCAGAATGCCGAGGACCGTCAACAGAATCGTCATGCGCGAGCCTCCGCTGTTGCCTTCACTGCCAGTTCCTGAGCCCGCGCCCGGGCCCAGGTCTCCGCTTCCAGGACGTCCGCCACCGTCAGCGAGGTTCCCTTGGCGGGCGCACCGTGCTCGGCGACGACTTCGGTGACCGTATCCATGATTCCGTTGAACGGCAGCCGTCCCGCGAGAAATGCGTCCACGCACTCCTCGTTCGCGGCATTGAACACCGCCGGGGCCGTACCGCCCAGCTCGCCCACGTGCCGGGCGAGTCCCACCGAGGGGAAGGCCTCGGTGTCGAGCGGGAAGAACTCCCACGTCGATGCCGTGGTCCAGTCGAAGGCGGGCGCTGCGTCCGGCACCCGCTGGGGCCAGCCGATGCCGAGGGCGATCGGGCCGCGCATATCGGGCGGGGTGGCCTGCGCGAGGGTCGAGCCGTCGGTGAACTCCACCATGGAGTGGACATACGACTGAGGGTGTACGACGACCTCGATGCGCTCGAAGGGGATGTCGTAGAGGAGATGCGCCTCGATGACCTCAAGGCCCTTGTTGACGAGTGTGGCGCTGTTCACCGTGATCACCGGGCCCATCGCCCAGGTGGGATGCGCCAGGGCGGCCTCGGGGGTGACATCGGCGAGCTCGGCCTTCGTACGCCCGCGGAAGGGACCGCCGGAGGCGGTGACGACGAGCTTGCGTACGTCAGCCCTCGTACCGGCGGCCAGCGCCTGGAAGAGGGCCGCGTGCTCGGAGTCGACGGGGATGATCTGGCCGGGCTTGGCAAGAGCCTTGACCAGCGGCCCGCCGACGATGAGCGACTCCTTGTTGGCCAGGGCGAGGGTGCGGCCGGCTTCGAGCGCGGCGAGGGTGGGGGCGAGGCCGATGGAGCCGGTGATGCCGTTGAGCACGGTGTGGCAGGGGGAGGCGGCGAGCTGGGTGGCGGCGTCGGGCCCTGCCAGGATCTCGGGCAGGGGCTCGGTGCCGTACTGCTCCGCCAGCGCCTCGCGCAGCGCGGGCACGACGTCCTCGCGGGCCACGGCGACCATGTCGACGCGCAACTGCCGCGCCTGCTCGGCGAGGAGTCCGACCCGTCCGCCGGCGGCGGAGAGTGCGGTGACGCGGAAGCGCTCGGGGTTGCGCAGGACCAGGTCGATGGCCTGCGTGCCGATGGACCCGGTGGAGCCGAGGACGACGACGTCCCGGCGGCCTTCGGTCGCGTCGAAGACGAGGTGCGGGTCGGCGAGGGGGGATGGGCTGTCGCTCATCCCCCCATTGTGGCCGCTCCGCCTGTCCGGCCGGACAGTGCGTCCCTCGCGCCGGTCTTCCGCCCCGCGCGGAACCTCTCCCCCTGGGCGTTCATGGGTCGCGTGGGGCAGGGAGGCCGGCGCCCTCGAGAAGGTGCTAGCGGATCGGGCGGTGGACGTTGGCGCGGTCGGACGCGCCCGGGGTTGCGTCGGCGATCCAGGGGCCTTCGCCACTCGGGTCGATGATGCCCTGTTCGAGCCAGGTGTACGTGCCGGACAGCACGCCGTCCACCACCTTGCGGTCGAGGTCGTCGGTGTTGGACCACAGGCGGTTGAAGAGCTCTTCGACGCGGATACGGGACTGGCGGCAGAACACATCGGCCAGTTGGTAGGCCTCGCGGCCGTGGCCCTCGGTGCTGCGGAGGAGTTCCGCGCGGACGCAGGCAGCGCTCATTGCGAAGAGTTCCGCCCCGATGTCGACGATCCGGCCCAGGAAGCCCTGCTTGGTCTCCATCCGGCCCTGCCAGCGGGACATCGCGTAGAAGGTGGAGCGCGCCAGTTTGCGGGCCGAGCGTTCGACGTAGCGCAGATGGCCGGAGAGGTCGGCATGGCCTGCCGGGTGGAACTCGCGATACGTACGCGGGAGTTGGCCGGGGCCCGCGACCAGCTTGGGCAGCCAGCGGGCGTAGAAGGCGGTGGCCTGTGCGCCGGCCTTCGCCTTGTCGCCCAGGGACTTGTCCGGGTCGATCAGATCGCCCGCCACCTTGAGGTGCGCATCGACGGCCTCGCGGGCGATCAGCAGGTGCATGATCTCGGTCGAGCCCTCGAAGATGCGGTTGATGCGCAGATCGCGCAGCATCTGCTCGGCCGGCACGGCCCGTTCGCCGCGCGCCGCCAGCGAGTCCGCCGTCTCGAAGCCGCGGCCGCCGCGGATCTGGACCAGCTCGTCGGCCATCAGCCAGGACATCTCCGAGCCGTAGAGCTTGGCGAGCGCCGCTTCGATGCGGATGTCGTTGCGGTCCTCGTCGGCCATCTGCGAGGAGAGGTCGACGACCGCTTCGAGGGCGAAGGTGGTCGCGGCGATGAAGGAGATCTTGGCGCCGACGGCCTCGTGCTTCGCGACCGGCTTGCCCCACTGCTCCCGGACGGCCGACCACTCGCGGGCGATCTTCAGGCACCACTTGCCGGCGCCGACGCACATCGCGGGCAGCGAGAGGCGGCCGGTGTTGAGGGTGGTCAGCGCGATCTTGAGGCCGGCGCCCTCGGGGCCGATGCGGTTCGCGGCGGGGACGCGCACCTGGTGGAAGCGGGTGACACCGTTCTCCAGGCCGCGCAGGCCCATGAAGGCGTTGCGGTTCTCGACGGTGATGCCCTCGCTGGCCGCCTCGACGACGAACGCCGTGATGCCGCCCCGGTGGCCTTCCGACTTCGGTACGCGGGCCATCACGACCAGCAGGTCGGCGACAACACCGTTCGTCGTCCAGAGCTTGACGCCGTCGAGGACGTACGAGTCGCCCTCGGGCACGGCGGTGGTGGCGAGCCGGGCCGGGTCGGAGCCCACGTCCGGCTCGGTGAGCAGGAAGGCCGAGATGTCCGTCCGGGCCAGCCGCGGCAGGAACGCGTCCTTCTGCTCCTGGGTGCCGAAGATCTTCAGCGGCTGCGGTACGCCGATCGACTGATGGGCCGAGAGCAGCGCGCCGATCGCCGGGTTCGCCGAGCCGACCAGGGCCAGCGCCTTGTTGTAGTACACCTGGGTGAGACCGAGGCCCCCGTACTTCGTGTCGATCTTCATGCCGAGCGCGCCGATCTCCCTGAGACCGTTGATCACCTCGTCGGGGATCCGCGCCTCGCGCTCTATCAGCGCTCCGTCGATCTTCGTCTCGCAGAAGTCGCGCAGCTTCGCGAGGAACGCCTCGCCCCGCCGCGTGTCCTCGTCCGCGGGCATCGGATGCGGATGGATCAGGTCCAGCCGGAAGCGGCCCAGGAACAGCTCCTTGGCGAAGCTGGGCTTGCGCCAGTCCTGTTCTCGCGCGGCCTCGGCGACCTGTCGTGCTTCGCGCTCACTGACCTTCGGGGTCTGTGTCGTGTCGAGTGGTGCGGACATGAGGCTCACCTCGCCGCGAGTCGGGGATTCCGGGGCGTCGGCCGGTGGCGCACGTCGCCTTACCGACCGGTGCTACTCGTCCGTAGTACCCGATTCCCGCCCTCTCCACCAGTCTGCGTACCGCAGTCGAGGGAACTGCGCCGGAGGTACGGCAACGGCCGGAGCCCCCGCACAGTGGGCTCCGGCCGTCGGTCCGTCACGTACTCGGAGAGCTCAGAGAGCAAGGCCCGTCAGGACCAGCACCCGCTCGTACGTGTAGTCGTCCATCGCGTAGCGCACGCCCTCGCGGCCCACGCCGGACTGCTTGGCTCCGCCGTACGGCATCTGGTCCGCGCGGTACGACGGGACGTCGCCGATGATCACGCCGCCGACCTCGAGGGCGCGGTGGGCGCGGAAGGCGGTCTGCACGTCGTGCGTGAACACGCCCGCCTGCAGGCCGTACTTGGAGTCGTTGACCGCGGCGAAGGCCTCGGCCTCGCCGTCGACCCTGGTGACCGTGAGGACCGGCCCGAAGACCTCCTCACAGGCGATCGTCGTGTCCGCGGGGACGTCCGCGAGGACGGTCGGCGCGTAGGACGCACCCTCGCGCTTGCCGCCGGCGAGCAGCTTCGCGCCCGCCTGCACCGCCTCGTCGACCCAGGACTCCACACGCTTGGCGGCGTCCTCGCTGACCAGCGGGCCGACGTCGGTGGCGGAGTCGGACGGGTCGCCGGTGACCTGGGCCTCGACGGCCGCGACGACCTTCGGCAGCAGCCGGTCGTACACCGTGGCATCGGCGATCACACGCTGCACGGAGATGCAGGACTGGCCGCCCTGGTAGTTGGAGAAGGTGGCGATACGGGTCGCCGCCCAGTCCAGGTCCGCCTCGGAGGCGAAGTCGGCAAGGACGACGGCCGCGCCGTTGCCGCCCAGCTCCAGGGTGCAGTGCTTGCGCGGCACCGAGTCCATGATCGCGTAGCCGACCTTGTCGGAGCCGGTGAAGGAGATGACCGGCAGCCGCTCGTCCTGGACGAGGGCGGGCATCTTGTCGTTCGGCACCGGGAGCACGGACCACGAGCCGGCCGGCAGGTCGGTCTCGGCAAGCAGCTCACCGAGGATCAGCCCGGACAGCGGTGTCGCCGGGGCGGGCTTGAGGATGATCGGCGCGCCGACGGCGATCGCCGGGGCGATCTTGTGGGCGCAGAGATTCAGCGGGAAGTTGAACGGCGCGATACCGAGCACGGCGCCCTTGGGGAAGCGGCGGGTGAGCGCGAGGCGGCCCTGACCGCCGGCGTCCGTGTCCAGGCGCTGGGCCTCGCCGCCGTTGAACCGGCGGGCCTCTTCGGCCGCGAAGCGGAAGACGGAGACGGCACGGCCGACCTCGCCGCGGGCCCACTTGACGGGCTTGCCGTTCTCGGCGGAGATCAGCTGGGCGATCTCCTCGGTGCGCTCGGCGAGCCGCTTCGACACATGGTCGAGGGCCGCGGCGCGTACGTGTGCCGGGGTGGCCGCGAACTCGTCACGCACCGCGTGCGCGGCGGCGACGGCCTCCTCGACCTGGGCATCGGTCGGGACGGAGACCTGACCGACAAGACGTCCGTCCCAGGGGGAGGTGACGTCGAAGGCGGTCTCGCCGGTGGCCTGACGGCCGGCGAGCCAGAAGGCGTGGGTGGAAGTCATGTCCCGGCCCTTCCGAAGTAGATGGGGTTGTCTCTGCCCCACGGTAGGACCGGGACGGCGTCTGCGCGTTTATCCGGTGTGGAGTGGTCGGCGGACGCTCTCCTACGCTTTGGCGTGCGCTCCCAAGCTGAGTGGCTAGCGGCGGCGTTCCGTCGACACGATCAGGCAGACCCCCGTCACCACCACCGCGCCTCCGACGGCGATCGGCCAGCTCAGCTGCTCGTCCAGGATCAGCGCGCCGAGCAGGACCGCGACGACCGGGTTCACATACGCATAGGTGGCGACCAGGGACAGCGGCGCGGAGTGCAGCAGCCAGGCGTACGCCGTGAACGCGACGAGCGAGCCGAAGACGACGAGATAGCCGAGCGCGGTCCAGGAGCGGGCCGAGACCTCACCGAGGGCGAAGCCGTGCTGCTCGCCCCTCCCAAGGCCCACCAGCAGACAGCCGATGCCGCCGGCGACCATCTCGTACGCGCTCGCCGCGAACGGATTCGCGGGCATCGGGATGCGCGACGAGGAGAAGGAGCCGACCGACCACATGAGAGTCGCGCCGATCACGGCGAGGACGCCCCACAGGCGTACGTCGCCGCTGAGACCGGGCAGGGTCAGCACGGCGAGGCCCGCGAGCCCGAGCAGGACGCCGCAGTACGCGCCGAGGCCGGGGCGTTCACCGAAGCTCCGGCGCAGAAGCACCACCCAGGTGGGCACGACGGCGATCAGCAGGGCGGCGAGCCCGGAGGGCACGGAGGTCTCGGCGAGTACGACCAGGCCGTTGCCGCCGAGGAGGAGGAGCAGGCCGACCAGGGCGGCCGAGGCGAGCTGGGCGGGGGTGACCTTGAGCGCCGACGGTCCCTGCCGCCAGGCCACGAGGCCGGCGAGGATCAGGCCCGCGACGACGAAGCGGGCCCCGGCGGAGAGGAACGGCGGCATGGTCTCGACGACGATGCGGATGCCGAGGTAGGTGGAGCCCCAGACGACGTAGACGATGGCGAGCGCGCCCCAGACCGCGCCGGATATCCGGGGGCCGGGCGCGGCCGGTCCGGCGGTGTCGGTCGGCGGGGTGTCGGTCGGCGGGGAATCGGTTGCGGCGCTGCCGCTTGCCGGGGTGCCTGCCTCGGGGGTGCCGGCCTCAGGAGTGCCGGAGTTGGTGACCACGAGGCAGGACCCTAGGCATTCGAGCGCTCAAACTCCAACGATTTTGCCCGACTTCGGGCACAGGAACGGAAAATTCTTCCGCGAGTGCCTCATTCCGCCGTGCCGCCTCCCGTAGCCTTCAGCGCCAGCCACAGCTCCATCCGCACATCCGGGTCGTCGAGCGAGCGGCCCAGGATCTCCTCGACCCGGCGCATCCGGTAGCGCAGCGTATGGCGGTGCACGCCCAGATCGGCGGCCGCGGCGTCCCACTGGCCGTGGCGCGAGAGCCAGGCGCGCAGCGAGGCGACCAGATCGCCGCGGCCGGTCGCGTCGTGTTCGTACAGCGCCCGCAGCATGCCGTCCGCGAAGGCGCGCACCGCGTCGTCCGCGAGCAGCGGGAGGACCGATCCCGCGGCCAGTTCCTCGTGCTCGACGAGGGCGCGGCCGCGCCGCCGGGCGACCGAGAGGGCCTGTTCGGCCTGTTTGTACGCGCCCGCTGCGGCAATCGGCCCGGTCGGCGCGGAGAGCCCCACGACCGCTTCGGTGTCGTCGGCCTCCTTGTCCGCGTACTCCGCCGTGCAGGCCGCGACGACCGCGCCGCCGTCCGCGGCCAGCACCACAAGGCGATCGTCGATGTCCGGCACGGCGATCATCGGCTCCCCGGCCCGGGCCGCGGCCGACTCCAGAGATTCGGCGAAGGCCTGCAGCGGGTGCTCCGCGGTGGAGTCCGGCTCGGCCGCCGACTCGGCGATCAGCAGTCGGAAGGGAGCGTCGAGCAGCCCGCCGTACAGATCTCCGGCGACCGCCCGCGCATGGTCGGGCTGGCCGGACAGCAGCATCCGCAGCACTGCGGCGCCGAGCCGCTGTTCGGCCTCCTGGAGTGAGCGGGAGCGCTCGGTGGAGAGGGTGAGCAGGGCGACGGCGGAGTGCACGGCATAGCGCTCGGCGGTGCCCAGCGGCGCTCCGGTGCCCACAGCCAGCGCCCCGCGCACCCGGCGTCCGCTGCCCAGCGACTGCAGTTCGACACGGTCGTCGTCCGTGTCGCCGACCACCGCGCTCGCGGGCGCGGACCGCTCCCGCAGCCGCTCCACGTCGGCGGTGAGCCGGGCAGCCCGGCGCGCGGCCCATTCGGGTGCTGCTGCGACGACGGCGCCGGACGCGTCGTACAGCGCGGCCCAGCCGTCGATATGGGCGGCGAGCTTGCTGACGACCGCGGCGGGCCCCTCGGCGAGTGCGGCCCGCGTCAGCTCCCGCTGTGCCTCGAAACCGGCCGTCACCGCGCGGTACTGGTCGGCCGCGTTCGCCGCCGAGACGGCCTTGCTGATGGCGAGGAAGGGGGTGCGGCGCGGCACGGCGAGCAGGGGCAGGCCCTCCTCCTTGGCCGCCTCGACGAGCGCGTCGGGGATGTCGTCGTAGTAGACGCCGACCGCGAAGCCCAGCCCGACGACGCCCGCGGCCACCAGCCTCCGCACATAGCGGCGCATCGCCTCGCGGTCGTCGGCGTCCAGGGTCATCGCCGTGACAAGGAGCAGCTCGCCGCCCTCCATGTACGGCACGGGGTCGGCGAGCTCGCTGACATGCGCCCAGCGCACCGGTGTCTCCAGCCGGTCCTCCCCGGCGCGCACGGTGAGTTTGAGCGCCGAGTGCTGGACGAGCGAGGCGAGCGTGGGCGGCATGGGGACCGGGGCCCTTCGAGCAGAGGTGGGAGTGATTTCGCCGTCCCGTATGAACGGCGTACATCGATTCTGCCAGTCCGTAGCAGTACGGGGGCTCTGCTCAGGTTCTGAGGTCCACCAGAAGGGGCGGCGCGTGCTCGCCCCGTACGGACGTCAGGGAGAGCACCGCGTGCCCGGCGGGCACGGCGTGCGCCAGGTCGGAGGCCGACCAGCGGGCCCGCTCGACCTCGCGCACCGTGATCGCCTCGGCGGTGGCCGCCTTGCCGGTCACCAGGCGGCGCATCATGTGCAGCGCCTTGGTGAGGGGCTCGTCGGAGATGATCTGCCGGTTGGTGACGTCCCGGGTCTGCACCCACTCGGTGCCCCAGGTCTCGGCGAACCGGCCGCCGTCCCAGGGGGCGAGCCCGGCGAACGCCATCCGGCAGCCGACCGCACCCAGCAGCGGACCGCGCAGCGGCTCCGGCACGTCCTCCAGGGTGCGCAGCGCGAACACCACCCCGGCGTTGGCGGAGCGCAGCCTCTGCACGGCGCGCACCGAGTCGGCGGTCACGGTGTACGTCGCGTCGTCGAGGACGAGTGCGCCGAAGAGCGAGCGGTCCGAGCGGTTCAGTGCGGCCTCGGTGAACTGGGCGAGCACCAGGCGCGCGATGATCCGCGAGGCCTCGGCGTGGCCGCGCTCGGGCAGGTCGATACGGACGCGCAGCGGGTGCTCGATGGCGCGCAGCGAGAACTGCCGGCCGGTGCCGTCCGTACGGAAGAAGTCCGCGAACGCGGGCCGGTCCAGGAAGGCGATCCGCTCGGCGAGCAGGACGCCGATGTCGTCGGCGCGGGCCGACTGCCGCTCGCGGGCGTCCAGTTCACGCAGCTGGGCGGCGGCACCGGGGTCGGTCGCGGCCTCCAGGGCGGTGCGCAGCGCGCCGATCGCGGCGGGCGCGCCGCCGAGCAGTTCACGCAGCTCCGGTACGGCCGGGAAGTGCCCGTGGACGCACTGGTACGGCCCGATCAGCTGGGCCAGCGCGGTGGCGGCGCGCCTGCTGTCGCCGCCGGGCAGGGTGCCGGCGAGATCCCCGACGAGCGCCTCGGCGAGCACCCGGGCGGCCTCGTCGGGGTCGTCGGCGCCGCCGTAGAGGTCGAGGTCGTGGGTGGACTCGGGGCGGCCGACGGCGATGACGAGGTCGAAGGCGTCGTCGGGGGCGAGCCCGGTGCCGTACGCCGTGACGGCGACGACGGCCGCGCGGTTGGCGAGCGCGAGCAGACACATCGACTCGACGACGGGCCGTACCAGGCGCACGCTCTTGCCGGAGCCGGAGGGCCCGACGGCGAGCAGCGAGGTGCCGAGGAGAGCGGGCTCGAGGGCGACGCCGGTGGTGCGGCGGGCGTAGGGGTTGCGCCGGTCGTCGACGGCGGTGCCGATCTTGACCTGGGCGGTGGCGAGATCGTGGGTGGCGCTGCGGACCGGCAGGTCCCGTACGCCGGAGGGGTGGGCGCAGGCTGCCGCGCCGTGCTTGCGCACGGTGTCGGTGAACGCGGCGAGCCGCTCCGGCCGGGCGTGGACCCCCTGCCAGGCGCGCCGGATCCTGGCGTAGTCGACATCGCCGAGCGCGCCGGAACGGGTGGCTTCGGCCAAGGCCTGCGCCGCTTCCACCAGGCCGGCGGAGCGCAGCTCGGGCCAGTCTGCGGGATCGGCCTCGGGGGGCGGCGTCGGGATGCGAACGTGCTGGTCGGCGCGGCGCACATAGCGATGCCAGATCTCCGGCACATGGCCGATCCGGGCGAAGAACACGAGCAGGCCGCCGCCGACGATCGCGTAGTAGGCGTACGAGGCGACGACCTGGGCCATGGTGCCGTTCCAGGAGTCCGGGGTGAGGACGAGGAAGGGCCACAGCCAATAGCGGCCGAGGTAGCCGTTCCACAGGAGCGACCACACCAGCCAGCCGCTGAGCAGGGCGATGAGGGCGCCGGTGAAGAGCCGGCGGGCGGGGACGAGCTCGGGCTCCTCGTCGGCCCGGGCGCGGTGGCCGAGGCGCCAGATGCCGGGCTCGGCGGCCGGGCGCGGGGTGCGCAGCCAGTCGACGACGGCGGGCCGCGTGGTGGGGGCGTGGCCGGGGATGGCCGGGATCCCGGGCACGGCGGGTGGCCTCGCCGGCCGTGGCACCGGGTTGGACCGTGTGCCGCGTGCGTCGAATGTGCCTTCGGAATCCATGAAACCGCTGCCCCCTGACCAGCCAGGCCCGCTCTGTGCACCCGTCAATCTAGTGCCCTGGCCGGGGTAGTTCACTGATTCACGTCATGGTGGGCGTCCGGGGGCACGTTCCCCCGGGAAGCCGCAGCACCTCGCGGTCGTCGCTCCGGCAGGCAGCGCGAGGACCCTCCGCCCCGGCCCGACTATGTCCGGCGCGGACAACGACACACCCCCCAACACTCCCGAACGGCGCATGCCTGTCCCCCTCTCCCCGGCCTAGCCTGCGAAGAAAAGCGTCCGGAACACCCACAGGAGCCCCTCATGACCGCAATCCCGCAGGAGCGCCGCGTCGTCACCGCCATCCCCGGTCCCAAGTCGATCGAGCTGCAGGCCCGCCGTACCGCCGCGGTCGCCGGCGGTGTGGGGTCCGTGCTGCCCGTCTTCACCGCCCGCGCCGGCGGCGGTGTGATCGAGGACGTGGACGGCAACCGCCTCATCGACTTCGGCTCCGGCATCGCCGTGACCTCGGTCGGCGCCTCCGCCGAGGCCGTCGTACGCCGTGCCGCCGCGCAGCTCGCCGACTTCACCCACACCTGTTTCATGGTCACGCCGTACGAGGGGTACGTGGAGGTCGCCGAGGCCCTCGCCGAACTCACCCCGGGTGACCACGCGAAGAAGTCGGCGCTGTTCAACTCCGGCGCCGAGGCGGTCGAGAACGCCGTCAAGATCGCCCGCGCCTACACCAAGCGCCAGGCGGTCGTCGTCTTCGACCACGGCTACCACGGCCGCACCAACCTCACGATGGCGCTGACCGCGAAGAACATGCCGTACAAGCACGGCTTCGGCCCGTTCGCCCCCGAGGTCTACCGCGTCCCGGTCGCCTACGGCTACCGCTGGCCGACCGGCCCGGAGAACTGCGGTCCCGAGGCCGCCGCTCAGGCCATCGACCAGATCTCCAAGCAGGTCGGCGCCGACAACGTCGCCGCGATCATCATCGAGCCGGTCCTCGGCGAGGGCGGCTTCATCGAGCCCGCCAAGGGCTTCCTGCCGGCCGTCGCGCAGTTCGCCAAGGACAACGGCATCGTGTTCGTCGCGGACGAGATCCAGTCCGGCTTCTGCCGCACCGGCCAGTGGTTCGCCTGTGAGGACGAGGGCATCGTCCCCGACCTGATCACCACTGCCAAGGGCATCGCGGGCGGTCTGCCGCTCGCCGCCGTGACCGGCCGCGCCGAGATCATGGACGCCCCGCACGCGGGCGGCCTCGGCGGTACGTACGGCGGCAACCCGGTCGCCTGCGCCGGTGCGCTCGGCGCGATCGAGACCATGAAGGAGCTCGACCTCAACGGCAGGGCCAAGCGCATCGAGGAGGTCATGAAGGGCCGCCTCACCGCGATGGCCGAGAAGTTCGACATCATCGGCGACGTCCGCGGCCGCGGCGCGATGATCGCCATCGAGCTGGTCAAGGACCGGGACACCAAGGAGCCGAACCCGGCCGCCACCGCCGCGCTCGCCAAGGCCTGCCACGCCGAGGGACTGCTGGTTCTGACCTGTGGCACGTACGGCAATGTGCTGCGCTTCCTGCCGCCGCTGGTGATCGGAGAGGACCTGCTCAACGAGGGTCTGGACATCATCGAGCAGGCGTTCGCAGGCGTCTGACCGGGGCGAACGGTCAGGGCCTGTGAAGACTCTGTGGGGGGCCGATGGCGGGATGGAGATCCGGCTGTCGGTGCCCCCTCTCGCTGCCGTACGGTTTCTGCAGATGAGAGAAACACCCCGCTCGCAGGGGACTGCGAGCGACCCCAGGCCGGAGCGTCCCCAGCCCCGTCCTGGTCGTGCCCTCGCGCACACCACTGGAGCTTCTGGCTCCGGAACTCCTCACCGATCGGATGGCCGCCCGCCCCAAACCCCCCGGGGCGCGCGGCAAACCGGTCCGGCCGGCCCTCTCGGAACCACCCCCCCTGTTCCGAGGAGGCCGGCTTTTCCTCGTGCGGCGCTCGGCGCGCTGTGCGCCCTCGTCTTCTCGCTGGTCACCTGGCAGGTGGCCGCCGACGGGCCGCTGCGGTCCCTGGACGAACGCATCGAGCTCAGGATCGTCGGGCACGGGCCCAGGTCGCTGACCGATCTGCTGGCCGACCTGGGCAGCAGGGAGTTCGCGCTGCCGGTGCTGGCCGCGGCGGTCTGGTACACCCTCCGGCGCGACGCTCGCACCCGGCGTCTCGAGGTACTCGGTGCCGTCCTCACGATGGCCGCGGTCCCCGCGCTCGTCTCGCCCCTGAAGTCCTTGATCGACCGTCAGGGACCGCTCACCGAGGTGGGCGGCTTCTACCCCTCCGGCCATACCGCGACCGCGATGGTGGCCTACTGCGGCGCCGCGCTGCTCCTGGCCCCGTATGTCGGGCGCCGATGGGCGATGCCCGTCGCCGTGGTGCTCAGCGTGGCGACGGGCATCGGACTGGTCCTGCGCGGCTATCACTGGCCGCTGGACGTCATCGGCAGCTGGTGCCTGGGTGGGTTGCTGCTCCTGGTCAACTCCAGGTGTACGCGTCGAAGTTCTTCGAGAACTCCCACTGATTGAAGCGGTCCCAGTTGATCGACCATGTCATCAGTCCGCGCAGAGTGGGCCAGATGCCATGGGTCTGGTACGAGCCACAGCCGGCCTTCTTCGTCAGGCAGTCCAGCGCCTTGTTCACCTCGGCGGGTGTGGTGTGGCCGTTGCCCGCCTGGGTCGATGCCGGCAGGCCGATGGCCACCTGCTCGGGCCGCAGCGCCGGGAAGAACTTCGACTGATCGCCCGCGACCGGGAAGCCGGTCAGCAGCATGTCCGTCATGGCGATGTGGAAGTCCGCACCGCCCATGGAGTGGTACTGGTTGTCCAGGCCCATGATCGAGCCGGAGTTGTAGTCCTGGACGTGCAGCAGGGTGAGGTCGTCGCGCAGGGCGTGGATGACCGGGAGGTAGGCCCCGGCGCGCGGGTCCTGGCCGCCCCAGGGGCCCGAGCCGTAGTACTGGTAGCCGAGCTGCACGAAGAACGTCTCCGGAGCCATGGTGAGCACAAAGCCGGAGCCGTACTTCGCCTTGAGGGTCTTGATCGCCGAGATCAGATTGACGATCACCGGCGAGGTCGGGGAGCGGAAGTCCGTGTCGCCGGTGTTCAGGGACAGGGAGTGACCCTCGAAGTCGATGTCCAGGCCGTCGAGTCCGTACTCGTCGATGATCTTCGAGACCGACGAGACGAAGGTGTCACGGGCGGCCGTGGTGGAAAGCTGCACCTGGCCGTTGGCGCCGCCGATGGAGATCAGGACCTTCTTGCCCGCCGCCTGCTTGGCCTTGATGGCGGCCTTGAAGTCGGCGGCCGACTCGACGTTCGGGCACTCGCTCGCCGGGCAGAGCCTGAAGCGGATGTCGCCCGAGGTGACCGAGGTCGGTTCGCCGAAGGCGAGGTTGATGACGTCCCAGGAGTCGGGCACGTCCGCCATGCGCGTGTAGCCGGAGCCGTTGGCGAAGCTGGCGTGCAGATAGCCGACGAGGGCGTGGGCGGGCAGGCCCGTGCCCGGGTTGCCGCCGCTGGTGGTCGTCGCGGTGACGGCGGCAGACTTCGGGGACTCGCCGGCGCTGTTCGTCGCGGTGACCTGGAAGCTGTACGACGTCGAGGGCGCGAGACCCGTCACGGTGGCCGAAGTCCCGGTCGCGGAGAGGACCTTGGTGCCGGCCCGGTAGACGTTGTAGCCGGTGGCGCCGGAGACTGACGACCAGCTCAGCGGGACGGAGGTGGAGCCGGGGGTTCCCGCGGTCAGCCCGGTGGGGGCGGCCGGGATCTGGACCGGGTCGCCGCCGGGGCCGAGCAGCGAGAGGTCATCGGCGGCATAGGCGGGGGTGCCGTACCAGCCGTGCGTGTAGATCGTCACGGATGTGGTCGACGCGCCCGTGCGGAAGGTCGTGGAGAGCTTCTGCCAGCTCGGCGCCGACGCCGTCCAGGTGGAGACGTCGGTGGTGCCGGTGCCGGATGCGCCGAGGTAGACGTAGCTGCCCTGGACCCAGCCGCTGAGTGTGTAGTCGGAGTTGGGCTTGACCGTGACCGTCTGGCTGCACGTGGCGTTGTCGCTGCCCGCCGGAGTGGCCTTCAGCGCGGAACTTCCGCCGTGGACAGGTGAATTGACGACGGCACCGCTGCCTGCCGTACAGCTCCAGCCGTCGAGGCCCGCCTCGAAGCCGCCGTTGCGGGCGAGTTCGGTGTCGGCGGCTGTGGCGAAGCCCGCCGTGGCGACGAGTCCGCTGATGGCGAGGGCGGCCGCCGAAAGGGCGGCCAAGAGTCTGGTGCGGTCCACAACTGCCTCCGGGCATGGGGGGATTGAGTGGGGGCCCGCACAATTTGGTCCAGACCAATGCTGTTGTCAAGCCTTCCGGCAGTGCTCGGCCCTCTCAATGCCGGTCGGCGCGGGCGATTTCGGCGGCAGCCTCGTGCATCGCCAGCTCAAGGAGCGCCGGATCGGTGAGCGTGCCGGAGCCGTCGGGAGCTATCAGCCAGCGCACGCCTCGGGTGGGCCACGACGGGTGCGGGACGGCGATCCAGGAGCCGGTGCCGGCATTGCGTACGCCCGTACCGATCCAGCGTTCTGCGGTACCCGGCGGCACGAAGAAACCGATACGTGCGTCGCCCAGGTCGGCGAAGAGCACCGGTCCCGGCCGCTCGACCAGCCGCGTCAGCACGTCGAGCGCCGGACAGCCCAGTTCGCCGGGCAGGATCAGCACGTCCCAGCGCCGGCCGGCGGGCAGCAGGGCGACCCCGAGGGGGTTGCGCTCCCACTCCCACCGGCAGGCGTCCGGGTCCGGCGCCACCGACGCCAGCCACTCCACCGCGGTCCTGTCCCCCGAGCCAGCCATTGTTCCGGCCCCCGTTCCGTGTGCGCGGACGTTGCGTTCACACGGGGAGAGCGGGCTCGGCGCGGAGGATTACGCGGGTTCTGACCACCAATTCGACGAATTCGACGCGGTCAGGCCCTAGCTGTCGAAGCCGAGGCCGAGTTTGTCCATCGTCCGCAGCCAGGCATTGCGCCTGCCGCCATTGGCATCCGCCCTGGCCAGCGCCCATTTGGTGAGGCCGATACCGGCCCAGGCCACCGGCTCGGGCGGGAAGGGCAGCGGCTTGCTGCGCACCATCTGCAGCTGGGTGCGCTCGGTCTGCGCGCCGGAGAGGAGGTCGAGCATGACGTCCGCTCCGAAGCGGGTCGCGCCCACGCCCAGACCCGTGTACCCGGCGGCGTAGGCGACCTTGCCGCCGTGCGCCGTACCGAAGAAGGCGGAGAAGCGCGAGCAGGTGTCGATGGCGCCGCCCCAGGCATGGCTGAAGCGCAGCCCCTCCAACTGCGGGAAGCACTCGAAGAAATGGCCGGCGAGCTTGAGATAGGTCTCGGGCCGGTGGTCCATCTCGGCGGTGACCTTGCCGCCGTACGGATAGATCGCGTCGTAGCCGCCCCAGAGAATCCGGTGGTCGGCGGTGATCCGGAAGTAGTGGAACTGGTTGGCGCTGTCGCCGAGCCCCTGCCGTCTCTTCCAGCCGATCGCGGCCAGCTGTTCGGTGCTGAGCGGTTCGGTCATCAGCGCATAGTCGTAGACGGGGACGGTGTACGCGCGCACCCGCTTGACCAGGGACGGGAAGACATTTGTGCCGAGCGCGACGCGGTCGGCGAAGACACGGCCGTACGGGGTGCGGACCACGGTCCTGTTGCCGGACGAGGCCAGTTCCAGGCCGGTCGTGTTCTCGTAGATGCGTACGCCGAGGTCCGAGCAGGCCTGCTTGAGGCCCCAGGCGAGCTTGGCGGGGTGCAGCATGGCGACGCCGCGCCGGTCCCACAGCCCGCCGAGGAAGGTCGGGGAGTTCACCTCGGCGCGTACCGCGTCCTGGTCGAGGAGTTCGAAGCCGGTGAAGCCGAGCCCGCGCACCTCCTCGTACATCTGGTGGAGCTCTTCGAGCTGGTGGGGCTCGGTGGCGACGTCGATCTCGCCGGTGCGCTCGAAGTCGCAGTCGATGGAGTACTTGTCGACCGTCTCCTCGATCGCGTCGAGATTGCGGTTGCCGAGTTCCTCCAGCGTGGCCAGCTCGTCGGGCCAGCGGGCGAGGCCATTGCCCAGGCCGTGGGTGAGGGAGGCGGCGCAGAAGCCGCCGTTGCGGCCCGAGGCGGCCCAGCCCACCTCGCGCCCTTCGATCAGTACGACGTCCCGGCCGGGGTCGCGCTCCTTGGCCAGCAGCGCGGTCCACAGTCCGCTGTAGCCGCCGCCGACGACGAGGAGGTCGCAGTGTTCGTCCCCGGTCAGCGCGGGCAGCGCGCCGGGCTTGCCGGGGTCGTCCAGCCAATAGGAGACGGGCTGGGCGTCGGAGAGTGATGAGGCAAAGGTCATGGCAGCTGGGGCCATGGTTTCCACTCCTTCGGTGGCCTCGTGGGCCTACTTGGGCAGTGCGCTGTGTTTCCGCCGGTTGCTCACGAACTGGGCGAACACCACGATCAGTACGGCGATGAAGAACATGGCCGTGCCGATGACATTGATCTGGACGGGCGTGCCGCGCTGGGCCGAACCCCACACGAACATGGGGAAGGTGACGGTGTTGCCCGAGTTGAAGTTGGTGATGATGAAGTCGTCGAAGGAGAGCGCGAACGCGAGCATCGCACCGGCGGCGATGCCGGGAGCGGCGATCGGCAGCGTGACCCGCAGGAAGGTCTGCACCGGACTGGCGTAGAGGTCACGTGCGGCCTCTTCGAGCCGGGGATCCATCGACAGCACACGCGCCTTGACCGCCACCACCACAAAGCTCAGACAGAACATGGTGTGCGCGATCAGGATGGTCCAGAAGCCCAGCTGCGCACCCAGGTTGAGGAACAGGGTGAGCAGGGATGCGGCCATGACGACCTCGGGCATCGCCATCGGCAGGAAGATCAGCGAGTTGACCGCGCCACGCGCCCGGAAGCGGTAGCGGACCAGCGCGAAGGCGATCATCGAGCCGAGGACGGTCGCGCCGATGGTGGCCCACAGTGCGATCTGGAGGGACAGGGAGAGCGAGCCGCACATGTCGGCGACTCCGCACGGGTCCTTCCAGGCGTCGGTGGAGAACTCCTGCCAGGAGTAGTTGAACCGCCCGGCGGGCTTGTTGAACGAGAACACCATCACGACGATGTTCGGCAGGATCAAGTACGCGAGCGTGATCAGCCCCGCAATGACCACAAGGTTGTTCCGTATCCAGCGCATCAGACCAGGTCCTCCGTTCCGGCCCGGCGGATGTAGACGGTGACCATGATCAGCACGACCGCCATGAGAATGAACGACAGCGCGGCCGCGGTCGGGTAGTCGAGCACCCTCAGGAACTGCGACTGGATGACGTTGCCGACCATCTTGGTGTCGGTGGAGCCGAGCAGTTCGGCATTCACGTAGTCACCACTGGCCGGAATGAAGGTCAGCAGGGTGCCGGAGACGACGCCGGGCATGGACAGCGGGAAGGTCACCCTGCGGAAGGTCGTCGACGGCTTCGCGTACAGGTCCCCCGCCGCCTCGTGGAGGCGCGGGTCGATCCGCTCCAGCGAGGTGTACAGCGGCAGGATCATGAACGGCAGGAAGTTGTACGTGAGTCCGCAGACCACCGCGAGCGGGGTGGCGAGCAGTCGGCTTCCCTCGGTCATCCCGAGCCAGTTGGTGACATCGAGGAAGCCGATGCCGCCCAGGACATCCACCACCGGGCCGTCGTCCGCGAGGATCGTCTTCCACGCGAGCGTACGGATCAGAAAGCTGGTGAAGAACGGCGCGATGACCAGGACCAGCAGCAGATTGCGCCAGCGGCCCGCCTTGAACGCGATCAGATACGCGAGCGGATAGCCGAACAGCAGACACAGGATCGTGGCTGTGCCGGCGTACAGCAGCGAGCGCAGGAACTGCGGGTAGTACTCGGTCAGCGCGTCCCAGTAGGTCTGGAAGTGCCAGGTGACCTTGAAGCCCCCTTCGAGGGAGCCCGTCTGCACGGATGTCGAGGCCTGATAGACCAGCGGCAGCGCGAAGAAGACGATCAGCCAGAGCATGCCGGGCAGCAGCAGCCAGTACGGGACGAGCTTGCGGCGTACGGACTGTTTGTGGACGACCGGCTCGACGGCGGGCGAGGCGGGCGGTGCCTCGGTGACGGTCATGGCGTCTCCTCCACCGTCTCCACACCGGCGTCGATGTCCTGGGCGGCGTCGAGACCGAAGGTGTGGTCCGGGTTCCAGTGCAGGACGACCTCGGCGCCGGGCACCAGGCGCGGGTCCCGCTCGATGTTCTGTACGTACACCTCCAGCTCCGGACAGACCGGGCTGTCGATGACGAACTGCGTGGAGACGCCGATGAAGCTGGAGTCGGCGATCTTGCCGGTGATGCGGTTGCGGCCGTTGTTGATGGTGCCCGCGTCGTCCGCGTGCGCCAGCGATATCTTCTCCGGGCGCACGCCGACCAGCAGCTTCCCGCCGGTGCGGGGCTGGGTGGCGCAGCGCTCGGCGGGCAGCCGCAGCTTGGCGTCGGCGGCCGTGACGACGACCTCGCCGCCACTGTTGGACGCGACCTCGGCCTCGATGAGGTTGGAAGTGCCCAGGAAGTTGGCGACAAAGGTGGTCTGCGGGTTCTCGTAGAGCTCGGCGGGCGCGCCGAGCTGCTCGACTCGTCCGCCGCTCATGACCGCGACCGTGTCGGCCATGGTCATGGCCTCCTCCTGGTCGTGGGTGACATGCACAAAGGTGATGCCGACCTCGGTCTGGATGCGCTTGAGCTCCAGCTGCATCTGGCGGCGCAGCTTGAGGTCGAGGGCGCCGAGGGGCTCGTCGAGGAGCAACACCTGGGGGTGGTTGATGAGCGCGCGGGCCACGGCGACGCGCTGCTGCTGGCCGCCGGAGAGCTGGTGCGGCTTGCGCTTGGCGAAGTCGCCGAGCTCGACGAGGTCGAGCATGTCGCCGACCTGCTTCTTCACCGACTTGATGCCGCGCCTGCGCAGTCCGAAGGCGACGTTCTCGTAGATGTCGAGGTGTGGGAAGAGCGCATAGCTCTGGAAGACGGTGTTGACGGGGCGTTTGTACGGCGGCAGGCCGGTGACGTCCTTGTCGCCGAGGAACACCGTTCCGGTGCTCGGGTCCTCAAGACCGGCGATCATCCGCAGGGTGGTGGTCTTTCCGCAGCCGGAAGCGCCGAGCAGGGCGAAGAACGAGCCCTGCGGGATGGTCAGGTCGAGCGGGTGGACGGCCGTGAAGCTGCCGAAGGTCTTGCTGATCCCGGAGAGGCGGACGTCGCCGCCCTCTGTCTTTTCAGTCATGGGTCGCGGTCCCAGTGGTGTCGAGGGGAGCAGGGGGGCAGATCAGGCGCCGATGAGCTTGGCGAACTTCTCTTCGTACGCCTTCTCCTCCGCGCTGCTGAGCGAGCGGAAGGCGTGGGACTTGGCGGCCATGGCCTTGTCCGGGAGGATCAGCGTGTTCTCGGCAAGCGACTTGTCGATCTTGGTGAGTTCGGCGGCGACGCCCTCGACCGGGCACACATAGTTGATGTACGCGGCGAGCTGGGCGGCGACGGGGAGCTCGTAGTAGTAGTCGATCAGCCGGGTGGCATTCTTCTGGTGCCTGGCGTTGGCCGGGACCAGCAGATTGTCGGAGGAGGTCATATAACCGGCCGCCGGGATCGAGAACTTGATGTCGGGGTTGTCGGCCTGGAGCTGAATGAGGTCACCGGCCCAGGCGAGACAGGCGGCGATATCGCCCTTGTCCAGGTCCGAGGTGTAGTCGTTGCCCGTGAAGCGCCGGATCTGCTTCTTGTCGACGCCCTTCTGGAGTCGGCCGATTGCCGCGTCGTAGTCGGCGGCGTTCACCTTGGCCGGCTCCTTGCCCATGTCGAGCAGGGTCATGCCGACCGAGTCACGCATCTCGGTGAGGAACCCGACCCGGCCCTTGAGCGTGGGGTCGTCGAGGAGCTGCGTGACGGAGTCGACCTTCTTGCCCCCGGTCGCCTTGACGTTGTAGGCGATGACGGTCGAAATGCCCGTCCACGGGTAGGAGTAGGCGCGACCCGGGTCCCAGTCGGGGCTGCGGAACTGGGCGGAGAGATTGGCGTACGCGTGCGGCAGCAGCGAGGAGTCGAGCTTCTGCACCCAGCCGAGCCGGATCATCCGCGCGGCCAGCCAGTCGGTGACGCATATCAGGTCGCGGCCGGTGTCCTGGCCGGCGGCGAGCTGCGGCTGGATCTTTCCGAAGAACTCGACGTTGTCGTTGATGTCCTCGGTGTACTTGACCTTGATCCCGGTCCGCTTGGTGAACTGCTCCAGCGTGGGACGGTGCTTCTCGTCCTCGCTGACGTCCATGTACTCGGTCCAGTTGGAGAAGCTGATCCGCTTCTCCGCAGTGGAGTGGTCGTCCGAGACCGCTGCCTCTCCCTCGCGCTTCGCGGGCGGGATGCCACAGGCGCTCAGGGAAGCGAGGCCGCTGACGGTGAGCGCGCCTATACCGCCGGCGCGCAGCATCGAACGGCGGGTGAGGGCGCCCCGGCCGCTGGTGATGCTGCGTCGCATCGCCGCCAGTTGGGCTGCGGACAGGACGTCCGGCTCGTGCTGATCCATGCGCTGTGCCCTTTCGGGATGGTGCCGCGGGTCGAGCGGCGCTGGGCTGGGCTGGGCTGGGCTGGGCTGGGCTGGCTAACGGTCCCCGAAGATCGTGCGGTGCCAGTCCTTCCTGACAACCGCCGTGTTGTCGTACATCACGTGCTTGACCTGCGTGTACTCCTCGAAGGAGTACATCGACATGTCCTTTCCGAAGCCGGACGCCTGGTATCCGCCGTGCGGCATCTCGCTGATGATCGGGATGTGGTCGTTGATCCAGACGCAACCGGCCCTGATCTCGCGGGTTGCGCGGTTCGCGCGGAACACATCACGGCTCCAGGCGGAGGCGGCGAGACCGTAGGGGGTGTCGTTGGCGAGTGCGATGCCTTCGTCGTCGGAGTCGAAGGGGAGGACCACGAGGACCGGGCCGAAGATCTCGGACTGGACGATCTCGCTGTCCTGGGCGGCGCCGGCGACGAGGGTGGGCCGGTAGTAAGCGCCGCTCTTCAGCTCTCCCTGGGGTGCCTCGCCGCCGGTGACGACGGTGGCGTAGGCGCGTGCCCGGTCGACGAAGCCCGCGACGCGGTCGCGCTGGAGGTGCGAGACCAGCGGGCCGAGGTCGGTGGCCGGGTCGAGCGGGTCGCCGAGGCGGACGGTCGTCATGAGATCGGCGACACCGCTGACGAAGGCGTCGTACAGCGGCCGCTGGACATAGGCGCGGGTGGCGGCCGTGCAGTCCTGGCCGGAGTTGATGAGCGAGCCCGCGACCGCGCCGTGGACGGCGGCCTCCAGGTCGGCGTCGTCGAAGACCACGAAGGGAGCCTTGCCGCCGAGCTCGAGGTGGAGGCGCTTGACGGTGGCGGTGGCGATCTCGGCGACGCGCTTGCCGACCGGGGTGGAACCGGTGAAGGAGGTCATGGCCACGTCGGGGTGGCCGACCAGGTGCTCGCCCGCGTCCCTGCCCGCGCCGTTGACGACATTGACGACGCCGTCCGGAATCCCGGCCTGCGTCGCCGCCTCGGCGAACATCAGCGAGGTGAGCGGGGTGATCTCGGCAGGTTTCAGCACGATGGTGTTGCCTGCGGCGATGGCCGGAAGGACTTTCCAGGCCGCCATCTGGAGCGGGTAGTTCCAGGGGGCGATGGAGCCGACGACGCCGATCGGCTCCCGGCGTACGTACGAGGTGTGATCGCCGCTGTACTCACCGGCCGACTGCCCCTGGAGATGGCGGGCGGCGCCGGCGAAGAAGGCG
Organism: Streptomyces sp. NPDC019890; assembly: GCF_044903445.1. Classification (NCBI taxonomy): domain Bacteria; kingdom Bacillati; phylum Actinomycetota; class Actinomycetes; order Kitasatosporales; family Streptomycetaceae; genus Streptomyces; species Streptomyces sp. NPDC019890. The sequence goes on from NZ_JBJDQK010000003.1 coordinate 24,021, forward strand.
GTGTTGTCGACCGTGCCCGGCACGTCGAACTCGGTGCTGAGCTTGATCGGCTTGCCGCACTGCAGGGATTCGGCGTACGCGAGGTCCCCGGCCTGCTCGGCGAGGACGGACGCAAAGCGGTGCAGGGCGTCGGAGCGCTCACCCGGGGTGGCGCCCGCCCAGCCGGGGAAGGCCTCGCGGGCGGCGGCCACGGCGTCGTCGACGTCTGCGGCCGAGGCCAGTTCATAGGTGTGGACCGGCTCGCCGTTGCCGGGGTTCACGATGTCCTGCGTGCGTCCTGAGGTGCCGGACCGCAACCGGCCGCCGATGTACTGCGCGCCGTCCGCGAAGCGGTCCTGTGCCTGGAAGCGGTTGCCCATCACGCTCTCCGTTGCTCCGGCTCGGGTTGAGTGCCGATCCTGACAGAGCACCACCCGTCCAACAAGTGATTCCGTTGTTGCCTTTTGATTACGCGACGGAATCGGTCGACCATGTGTCGGGTCAGGCAGCTCTTAGCCGTACGGAGTGTCAGTGGTGGATGCCAGACTCGCGTGCATGGGGATGAAAGAGCTGATCGAGCAGGTCAGCAGGAACAGGCGAATCAAGTATCTGCACTTTTGGGGCCACGCACCGCGCCGGGACGGATCCGTCGGCGCAAGCTGCCTCAGCCAGTGGTGGCCGTCACCCTTCGTGGTCGACGGCGTCCGGTACGCAACGGCTGAGCACTGGATGATGGCGCACAAGGCGCGGCTCTTCGGCGACGCGGACGCCGAGCGGCAGGCGCTCGAGGCGAAGAGCCCGGCGGCGGCTAAGCGGGCGGGGCGGCTGGTGCGCGGCTTCAACGACGCAATATGGGAGCGCGAGCGGTTCGCCATCGTGCGCTCGGGCAGCGTGCACAAATTCGGACAACATGTCGAGCTGCGCGACTTTCTGCTGTCCACCGGGGACCGGGTGCTCGTCGAGGCAAGCCCGGTGGACCGGGTCTGGGGCATCGGACTGGCCGCGGACGACGAACGGGCACAGGACCCGACGCGCTGGCGCGGGCTCAATCTGCTGGGCTTTGCCCTGATGGAGGCGAGGGAGGAACTGCGCTCGGCCGGGGCGGAGCGGGACTGACAGCCGGCCGGCGGCTGACACTGCCAAGTGGGGCGACCCCGGCCGGCTGGCGCCGGCCGGGGGGCGGGGTGGCCGCTCTCAGCGGGTGGCGGCGGGGGCCGGGAGGGCGTCGCCCAGCACCAGGGAGTTCGAGTAGTCGTCGTTGACGCCGTCGTGCTTCCTGTCGTCGTTGATCGCCGTGGTGATGCCCCAGGCCAGCAGCCCGATGACGATCGCGCCGATCACGATGCCGACGGAGCCGAGGATGATCCCGGCCAGCGCCATACCGCCGTTGGTCGCTTCGCCCCGCTGAGCACGCTTCCTGCCGAGGATGCCGAAGATCAGGGCGAGCACGCCCAGGACGACCGCGACGATTCCGTACAGGCAGAAGAGACAGACGGAGAGGATGCCGAGCACCATCGCGGTGATGCCCATGCCATTGGCGGGGGCAGCCTGCCAGCCGGTCTGGCCGTAGTTCTGGTAGCCCGGGTATCCGGGGTAGCCGCCGTACGGATCGCCGACGCCGGGCTGCGGGGTGCTCGGGGCGGGGTAGCCGTACGGATCGCCGACGCCGGGCTGCGGGGTGCTCGGGGCGGGGTAGCCGTACGGGCCGGGGGTGGCCTGGGCCGGTCCGCCCGGGGCTATCGGGGGCGGCGGCACCGCACCCATGCCGACGACGGGTTCCGCGCCGGGCATCGAGGTGACCGTCGGCTGGTTGTGCACGGGCGAGGCCGTCGGCCCCGCTGCGGCGCCGGGCTTCTCCAACGGCACCTTGGGCTGCGCAGCGCTGCTCTCCGGCGGAGCCCACGGATCGCGGTCGCGGGGCTCGGGCCCGCCCGCCGGCCAGGCCTGGTTGTCTGACATACGTTCTCCCCCATTGAGGTCCGCGGCCATGCTACGGCCTGCGTCCGGTCCTCGACCGGACCCCCCCTACGATGATCCCTGGCCCGAACAACCCTCGTACACGCCCACCCGGCCGTCCCACACGGAGGACCCCGATGACCGATCTGCACCCCTTCATCGCGGGGCTTCCCAAGGCCGAGCTGCATGTGCACCACGTCGGCTCGGCGTCCCCGCGCATCGTCGCCGAACTGGCCGCCCGCCACCCCGACTCCAAGGTCCCCACCGACCCCGAGGCGCTCGCCGACTACTTCACCTTCACCGACTTCGCGCACTTCATCGAGGTCTACCTCTCGGTCGTGGACCTGATCCGCACCCCTGAGGACGTACGGCTGCTCACCTTCGAGGTCGCGCGGGACATGGCCCGGCAGAACATCCGCTACGCCGAGCTGACCATCACGCCCTTCTCCTCCACCCGCCGCGGCATCGAGGAGAAGTCCTTCATGGCGGCGATCGAGGACGCCCGCAGGGCGGCCGAGGCCGAGCTCGGCGTCGTACTGCGCTGGTGCTTCGACATCCCCGGCGAGGCCGGTCTCGAGGCCGCCGAGGAGACCGCGCGGCTCGCGGTGGATCTGCACCCCGAGGGCCTGGTCTCCTTCGGTCTGGGCGGCCCCGAGGTCGGTGTGCCGCGGCCGCAGTTCAAGCCGTACTTCGACCGCGCGATCGCGGCGGGCCTGCACTCCGTGCCGCACGCCGGTGAGACGACCGGACCGCAGACGATCTGGGACGCGCTGAACGAGCTGCGCGCCGAGCGCATCGGCCACGGCACGAGCGCGACCGAGGACCCGAAGCTGCTCGCCCATCTCGCGGAGCACCGGATCCCGCTGGAGGTCTGCCCGACCTCGAACATTGCCACCCGCGCGGTCACCGACCTCGACGAGCACCCGATCAAGGAGATGGTCGCGGCCGGTGTACTGGTGACGATCAACAGCGACGACCCGCCGATGTTCGGCAGCGACCTGAACAACGAGTACGCGGTCGCCGCCCGGCTGCTTCAGCTGGACGAGCGCGGTCTCGCCAATCTCGCCAAGAACGCGGTGGAGGCGTCGTTCCTCGACCCGGCGGGCAAGGCGCGTCTCGCAGCCGAGATCGACACGTACACGACGGCGTGGCTCGAGCGCTGACCCGGCACCGACAATGGGGCACATGCGCACCATCAGTGTCGTGGCCCATCGCGGCGATCCGTACCGCGTCCGCGAGAACACCCTTCCCTCGCTCCGCTCGGCGATCGAGCGGGGCGCGGATGCGGTCGAGATCGATGTACGCCTCACCCGTGACGGCGTGCCCGTGCTGTTGCACGACGACTCGCTGAAACGGCTGTGGGGCCACGGCCGGCCGCTGGCCCGGCTCACTCACGCCCAGGTGGCGGAGCTGACCGGCGGCGGGGTGCCGACACTGCGCGATGCGCTGCTCGCGGTCGGGGCGCACCGACTGATGATCGATCTGCCGGGTGCCACGGCGGAATCAGTACGGACGGTCGTCGGCACCGTCCGCGAGTACGGCGCGGGCGAGCGCGTGTACTACTGCGCGGGCCCGACCACCATGCTCGCGGTGCGCGCTGCCGATCCCTCGGCCGAGATCGCGATGACCTGGACGACGTCGGCCCCGCCGCGCCCCGCGCTGCTCGAAGCGGTGCGGCCGCGCTGGCTCAACTATCGGTTCGGACTGCTCGGCGCGGACCTGACGGACCGTGTCCACAAGGACGGGATGCTCGTCTCGGCCTGGACGGTGGACACCCGGCGCTCCATGCGCCGGCTGATCGGGTACGGCGTGGACGCGATCACCACCAACCGCGTCGACGTGCTGCACGCCGCCGTTCTGCGCTCCGCCCCTGTCTGAATTCCCCTCGCGGCAAGGCGTCTTGATCAGTCCGGCATGATGGGCTGCATGCCACTGGCCGAGGAGCAGATGTGACCGACAGGATCCGCACCGACGTAGCCCACAACGCCAGAGTCTGGAACCACTGGCTGGGCGGCAAGGACAACTATGCGGTCGACCGCGCGGTGGGCGACCACGTCACCGGCCTCTACCCGAGCATCGGCGAAGTGGCGCGCGCGGACCGGGCGTTCCTGGGCCGCGCGGTGCGCCATCTGACCGCCGAGGCCGGCGTACGGCAGTACCTGGACATCGGCACCGGCCTGCCCACGGTCGAGAACACCCACGAGGTGGCTCAGCGGATAGCCCCCGACGCGCGGATCGTCTATGTCGACAACGACCCGATCGTGCTGGCGCACGCGCGCGCCCTGCTCACCGGTTCCCCGGAGGGCGCAACCGAGTACATCGACGCGGACGCCCACTACCCGGACCGGATCCTCGCCGCCGTCGAGCCGCTGCTGGATCTGAAGCAGCCGGTGGCCGTGATGATGCTGGGCATCCTGAACTTCGTACTGGACACCGACGAGGCCCGGTCGATCGTGCGGCAGCTGCTGGACGCCGTACCCTCCGGCAGCTATCTGGTGCTCACCCATCCGACGCTGGAGCTGGGCGGCGAGGGCAACGCCGCGGCGATGCGGTTCTGGAACGAGAACGCCACGCCGCCGATCACGGCCCGCGGCCGCGCGGAGTTCGCCTCGTTCCTGGACGGTCTTGAGGTCCTGGAGCCGGGCATCGTGTCATGCGCCCGCTGGCGACACGATCCGGCGACCGAGGGCGAGTTCCCCCAGGTGGCGCAGTTCGGCGCGGTGGGCCGCAAGCCCTGACCCCCAGGGGATCGCGTCGTGCAGCAGCCGGCGGCGAACAGACCGTACGTCACCACGGAGCTCACGTGATCATCGCTCGTGATCGCGGGTCCGCTACAGCCCGACGATCGCATTCCACCGCTTCGCGAAGGGCGTGCGCTCCTTCGAGGTGATGTCGCGCGCGATCGCGAGGCGCCCCCGCATCTCGTCGTCGGGGAAGATCAGCGGATCCTCGGCGAGCGCGGCCGTCTCCTCGTCCTTCGACGAGGCCAGGACGTCACGCGCGGCCGGCACCGGGCAGACGTAGTTGACCCAGCTCGCCAGCTCGGCCGCGACCTCCGGCTGGTAGTAGTGGTCGACGAGCGCCTCGGCGTTGTGCTTGTGGCGGGCGAGGTTGGGGATCATCAGGCTCTCCGCCCACAGCTCCCCGCCCTCCTCGGGCACGACGAACTCGATGTCCGGGTTGTCGGCCTGGAGCTGGATGACATCGCCGGAGTACGCCTGACACGCAAGCACATCGCCGGTGGACAGATCCTTGATGTAGTCGTTGCCGGTGAAGCGTCTGATGTGTTTGGCCTTCACCAGCCGCTCGACCTGGTCGCACATGGTGTGGAAGTCGTCGGCGGTCCAGCGGGTGACGTCGACGCCATTGCCCTGCATCAGCAGCGCAAAGGACTCGTCGAGCCCGGACAGCAGCGTGACCCGGCCGCGCAGATCGTCCGCCCACAGCTCGCGGGTGTGCCTGATCTCGCGGCCGAGCTGCTTGCGGTTGTACGCGATGCCGGTGATCCCGGACTGCCAGGGGACGCTGTGCAGCCGCCCCTTGTCGAAGGCGGGGGTGCGCAGTTGCGGGTCGAGGTACGTGGCGACATTGGGCTGTTTCGCCCTGTCCATCTCCTGCACCCAGCCCAGTCGTACGAAACGGGCCGCCATCCAGTCGCTGACGACGACCAGATCGCGACCGGTCTCCTGATGGTTCATCAGGGCGGGACTGATCTTCCCGAAGAACTCGTCGTTGTCGTTGATCTCCTCGGTGTAGCGGACGGAGATCCCGGTGCGCTCGGTGAAGGCGTTGAGGGTGGGCCGCTGGGAGGCGTTGTCGTCGTCGGTGTCGATGTAGAGCGGCCAGTTGGCGAAGTCGAGGCTTCTGTCGCGCTCGGAGTCGTCGTGCCGGGCGCGGTCCTCGGGCTGTACGTACGCCGCGGGCACCCCACATCCGGTGAGCGCGGCGCCGGCGGCGAGGCCGAGCAGCAGGGACCGCCGTGACATGGGGTTCATCCGTATCGCTGGCACGTCCGAAGGATGCCGGGAGGCGGGCACGGGCGGCAATGGACGCTGCGTCGATCCCTGCGCACCGCGGGCGACACTCTGTCGATCATGGACATGTGTCTATACTTACTGGACAGCTGTCCATAAACTTGGGGATTGATGATGCACACAACGGCGAATGTCCTGGTCGGCGTGGTGGCCGCGCTGCACGCTTACATCCTGGTTCTGGAGATGTTCCTGTGGGAGCGCAAGCCGGGACGCGGCCTCTCCGGCTTCGACGCCGAGATGGCCCGCGCGACCGCCCCGCTCGCCGCCAACCAGGGGCTGTACAACGGCTTTCTCGCGGCCGGCCTGGTCTGGGGCCTGATCGCCGCGGACCCGACGGGGTACCGGGTGCAGGTCTTCTTCACCAGCTGCGTGGTCATCGCGGGCCTCTACGGCGGCTTCACCGCGAACCGGCGCATCCTGGTGGCGCAGGCGCTGCCGGGGGCGCTCGCGCTGGCGGCCGTACTGGTGGCGGGATGAGCGACCCGCGCGCGGAACGCACCCGGGCGCGGCTGCGCGAGGCTCTGCTCGCCGAGTGCGCGGAGCGCCCCCTCGAAGAGGTGAGCGTTGCAGCACTGGTACGCAGGGCGGGGCTCGGCCGGGCCACGTTCTATCTGCACTACCCGGACCTGGGGGCACTCGCGGTCGACGCCTGCGCGGAGGTCGTACGGAACGCGGTGGACGCGCTGCATGCCTGGCGCGGCACCCCGGACCCGGCCGTTCCGCCGCCCGCTCTGACGGCCTTCTTCACCGAACTCGCCCCGCATGCCGCGCTCTACCGGACCCTGCTGCGGGAGGGCGGCAGCGGCCCGCTGGGCGAGCTGCTCCACCGCGAACTGCGTGACCGCAGCCGCAAGGAACGCGAGTTGGCGGGTGCGCCCGCCGCACCCCTGATCGCCTCGGCGGTGGCTGCGACCTTCGCGGGCGTCCTGGCGGACTGGCTGCACGGAAAGATCGACGCGCCTGCGGAACTGATGGCGTCCCAGATCTGGCGCCTGCTGCTCGCATTGCACCGGACACCACTGCGATGAGCCCGGAGCGGGGTCCGGGGGCGCGGGGTCCGGGGGCACAGCCCCGGATTCAGGAAGGGGCGGGGTGGGGGAAACTCCCCCACCCCGCAAAGGATTACGCGTCCAGCGACGTCATCACGTGCTTGATCCGCGTGTAGTCGTCGAACCCGTACGCCGACAGGTCCTTCCCGTAACCCGACTTCTTGAACCCGCCGTGCGGCATCTCGGCCACCAGCGGGATGTGCGTGTTGATCCACACACAGCCGAAGTCCAGCGACTTGGACATCCGCATGGCACGCCCGTGGTCCTTGGTCCACACCGACGACGCCAGCGCGTACTCCACCCCGTTCGCCCACTCGAGCGCCTGCGCCTCGTTCGTGAACGACTGGACCGTGATGACCGGGCCGAAGACCTCGTGCTGGATGATCTCGTCGTCCTGCTTGAGGCCGGAGACGACGGTCGGCGCGTAGAAGAACCCCTTCTCGCCGACCCGGTGGCCGCCCGCCTCGACCTTGGCGTGGGCCGGGAGCCGCTCGATGAACCCGGTCACCTGCGCCAGCTGATTGGCGTTGTTCAGCGGGCCGTACAGCACATCGGCGTCGTCCGGCGCACCCGTCCTGGTGTCCGTGGCCGCCTTCGCCAGTGCCGCCACGAACTGGTCGTGGATCGACTCGTGGACAAGGACGCGGGTCGCGGCCGTACAGTCCTGGCCGGCGTTGAAGTAGCCCGCGACCGCGATGTCCTCGACGGCCTTCTCGATGTCCGTGTCCTCGAAGACGACGACCGGCGCCTTGCCGCCCAGCTCCAGGTGGACGCGCTTGACGTCCTTGGCCGCGGAGGCCGCGACCTGCATGCCCGCCCGCACGGAACCGGTGATGGACGCCATCGCCGGCGTCGGGTGCTCGACCATCGCGCGGCCGGTCTCACGGTCGCCGCAGATGACGTTGAAGACACCCTTGGGCACGATCGCGCCGATGATCTCGGCCATCAGGACGGTCGACGCGGGGGTCGTGTCGGACGGCTTCAGTACAACGGTGTTGCCCGCCGCCAGCGCCGGCGCGAACTTCCACACCGCCATCATCATCGGGTAGTTCCACGGCGCGACCTGCGCACAGACTCCGACCGGCTCGCGACGCACGATCGACGTCATGCCCTCCATGTACTCGCCGGCCGAACGGCCCTCGAGCATCCGCGCCGCACCGGCGAAGAAGCGGATCTGGTCCACCATCGGCGGGATCTCTTCGGTGCGGGTGAGCTCCAGCGGCTTGCCGGTGTTCTCCGACTCGGCCGCGATCAGGTCCCCGGCCCGCTCCTCCAGGGCGTCCGCGATCTTCAGCAGCACCCGCTGGCGCTCGGCCGGGGTGGTGTCGCGCCAGCCGGGGAAGGCGGCTGCGGCAGCGTCCATGGCGGCGTCGACGTCGGCCTGGCCGGAGAGCGGCGATGTGGCGTAGACGTCACCCGTGGCAGGGTTGACGACGTCGAGGGTCTGGCCGTCGGCGGCGTCCCGGAACTCCCCGTTGATGTAGTTGCGCAGACGACGCAGCTCGGTGGTCACTGTTGCCACCCCTCCTGTCAGATGTCCAATGGGTGAGATACCCAGCCTAATCTCTAGGGTGACGCTTTCGACAGCCCCGACCCTCGCCAACTTCGGATTCAGTGAGATTAGCAGCGCAGAACAACGAATTTCATTGCTCGGGGGTTGCCAGACAGAGGAGTCCCGTGCAAAGTGAGCACGTGTCCAGTCGTAGCGCAGACTCCAGGAACGCGAACGGATCGTCCCCGACGATCGACGCCGTCTCCCTAGCGATCATCGAACAGCTCCAGGAGGACGGGCGCCGTCCGTACGCCGCCATAGGCAAGGCCGTAGGCCTCTCTGAAGCGGCCGTACGACAGCGCGTCCAGAAGCTGCTGGATCAGGGCGTGATGCAGATCGTCGCCGTCACGGACCCGCTCACCGTGGGTCTTCGACGCCAGGCGATGGTCGGCATCAGGGTCGAGGGTGACCTCGACCCGGTCGCCGATGCGCTCACCGCCATGGCCGAGTGCGAGTACGTGGTGATGACCGCGGGCTCCTTCGACCTGATGGTGGAGATCGTCTGCGAGGACGACGACCACCTTCTCGAAGTGATCAACAAGCGGATCCGTGCGCTCCCCGGCGTCCGGTCCACCGAGAGCTTCGTCTACCTCAAGCTCAAGAAGCAGACCTATATGTGGGGAACCCGATAGCCGTGAGCCAGGACCTCTCCCAGACCGCCTACGACCACCTGTGGATGCACTTCACCCGCATGTCGTCGTACGAGAACGCCCCCGTCCCCACCATCGTCCGCGGTGAGGGCACCTATATCTACGACGACAAGGGCAAGCGGTACCTCGACGGTCTCGCCGGCCTCTTCGTGGTCAACGCCGGCCACGGTCGCGTCGAGCTCGCCGAGGCCGCGTTCAAGCAGGCGCAGGAGCTCGCCTTCTTCCCCGTGTGGTCCTACGCGCACCCGAAGGCCGTGGAGCTTGCCGAGCGGCTCGCCCACCTCGCCCCGGGCGACCTCAACAAGGTCTTCTTCACCACCGGCGGCGGCGAGGCGGTCGAGACCGCCTGGAAGCTGGCGAAGCAGTACTTCAAGCTGCAGGGCAAGCACACCAAGTACAAGGTCATCTCCCGCGCGGTCGCCTACCACGGCACCCCGCAGGGCGCCCTGTCGATCACTGGTCTGCCCGCCCTCAAGGCGCCGTTCGAGCCGCTGGTCCCCGGCGCGCACAAGGTGCCCAACACCAACATCTACCGCGCGCCGATCCACGGCGACGACCCCGAGGCCTTCGGCCGCTGGGCCGCCGACCAGATCGAGCAGCAGATCCTCTTCGAGGGTCCCGAGACCGTCGCCGCGGTCTTCCTCGAGCCGGTGCAGAACGCCGGCGGCTGCTTCCCGCCGCCGCCCGGGTACTTCCAGCGGGTCCGGGAGATCTGCGACCAGTACGACGTGCTGCTCGTCTCGGACGAGGTCATCTGCGCCTTCGGCCGGCTCGGAACGACGTTCGCCTGCGACAAGTTCGGCTACGTACCGGACATGATCACCTGCGCCAAGGGCATGACCTCGGGCTACTCCCCGATCGGCGCGTGCATCGTCTCCGACCGCCTCGCCGAGCCGTTCTACAAGGGCGACAACACCTTCCTGCACGGCTACACCTTCGGCGGCCACCCGGTCTCCGCGGCGGTGGGCCTGGCCAACCTCGACATCTTCGAGAAGGAGGGCCTCAACCAGCACGTCCTGGACAACGAGGGCAACTTCCTCTCCACGCTGCAGAAGCTGCACGACCTGCCGATCGTCGGCGACGTCCGCGGAAACGGCTTCTTCTACGGCATCGAGCTGGTCAAGGACAAGGTCACCAAGGAGTCCTTCACGGACGAGGAGACCGAGCGCGTGCTCTACGGCTTCCTCTCCAAGGCGCTGTACGAGAACGGCCTGTACTGCCGGGCCGACGACCGCGGTGACCCGGTCGTGCAGCTGGCGCCGCCGCTGATCGCCGACCAGTCGACGTTCGACGAGATCGAGCAGATCCTGCGGACGGTGCTGACGGAGGCCTGGACCAAGCTCTAGGCCTCCGCAGAGCCCCAGTCCCAGCAGCCGTGAACGGCCCGGGTACGCCCATTCGAGTGAGATGGGACGGACCCGGGCCGTGTGCTTCCTCCGACCCCGGTGCTGAATACCTAGCGTGCCGAGTGACCGATCGGCACTGACTTCGTTCCCCCGAAGGGGGGAGTGGAAATCTGATCAGAACCGAGGTGTACGCCATGGTGGCCCCGCCGGACAACGATGTGCTCTGGGCACGTTCCCTGCATCACTCCCACAGCGGCTCGCCCGCGCTGGTCGGTGTGTCGCTCGGTGTGCGGGAGGGCGAGATCCTTGCAGTGCAAGGCGCACGCGGCAGCGGCAAGACCACGCTGCTGCGGTGCCTTTCCGGTCAACTCGTCGCGCAGCAGGGCGAGGTCTGGTTCAACAGCTCCCCCGTGCACACGCTCAAGCCGCTCGCCCGCGAGCGGCTGCGACGTGACCGTTTCGGCTGGATCGACCCCGAGCCGACGCTGGTACCCGAGCTGACGGCATGGGAGAACGCGGCCCTGCCGCTGCTGCTGGGCGGGACCTCGCGCCGCACTGCGAAGAGCGCGGCGATGGAGTGGCTGGAGCGGCTCGACATCGGCGCGTGCGCCCGTATGCGGCCCCATGCGCTGCTCCAGGCACAACGGCAGCGGGTCGCCACGGCGCGGGCGCTCGTCGCCACGCCGTCGGTGCTGTTCGCCGACGAGCCGACGGCGACGCTGCACCGCGCGGACCGGGTGCAGGTGCTGCGTACGCTGACGGCCGCGGCCCGATCCCACCGGATCACCGTTGTGCTCGCCACGTACGACCGGGAGGTGGCGGCGCTGGCGGACCGTTCGATCACGCTTGTGGACGGCAGGCGCGTCAACTCGCTCGCGAACGCGGGCACGGAAGGGCGGGCCGAGTGCTCGCTCTCCGTCTAGCCCTGGGCTCACACCCGCTGGTTCTGCTGCGCCGGCTGATGGTGGCGGCGGCGTCGGCGGGTGTCGGCTTCCTGCTGCTGTGCACGCTGACGTATGCGCTGTCCCATCCCGACGAGTCCGGCACGTCCGGACTCCGGCTGCTCTGGTGCCTGATCCCGCTCGCCGCGACGGTGCAGTTCGCGGTGGCGGTGGCGCGTACGGATCCGAGTACCCGGCCACGGTCCGGGCTCTCGGCGGTCGGCCTGGGGCCGGCCAGGCTCGCCGCGCTGTCCGCGGTCTCGACCGCCGTCTCCGGCACGCTCGGCAGCATGGTCGCGCTGCTGGTCTTCCTGTATCTGCGGGGTGATCTGACGGGGCTGCCGTTCGACGGGGCGGCGGCCGAACTGCTCGCCGCGGGCGAGCCGCTGCCCCTGGCGGCGGCGCTGACCCTGCTCACGCCGGTGCCGCTGCTGGCCTCGGTGGCCGCCGCGCTGGCCCTGCGCCCACGCCGCCTCACTCCGCCCCCGGACGCGCCGGCGCCGGCGCCGACCGGGCTGCCGTGGGGGGTGGCCCTGATGGCCGCGGGCCTGGCGGCCGAGACGTACGCGAGCCGCGGTGGCCCGGGCTCGCCGCTCCCTCTTCCCGGTGAGTTCGACGGCAACCCGGCGGGCGTGCTGGCGGGCTGGACCCTGACCGCCCTGGGCCTGGCCCTCGCAGGCCCGGGCATCACCCGCCTCTGCGGCCGCCTCCTCCAGTCCCTCCGGCCGGGCCCGACCCGCCTGTTGGCGGGTCGGATCCTGATGGAGGAAGCCACCCGCATCGGCCGCCCGCTGGGCGTGGTGTGCGCCGTGGCCTCGGGCGCGATCGCGGCAACTTCCGTGTACGACGGGACGCCCCCAGACCTCCTGGGCCCCCTGACGACGCTGGGCGCGGCACTGGTCATGACCTGCACAACGGCGACGCTGCTGGTCTCGGCTCTCGAATCGAGACAGTCCCGCGCCCCAACGACGGCCGCCCTCCGCCACCTTGGCACCCCCGCGGCCACCCTCCGCAGCGCGGCGGCCCTGCGAGCGGCAATCCTGCTGGCGGCGTTCGCCCCCCTGACATGGGCGGTGGCCGCGGTCGCGGCGATCCCTCTCTCCCGCTAGCGATACGCCGGGGGCCGCTGCCCCCGGTTCGGGCGACGGGCGGTGTGGCGGAAGAGATCCCCGCACCCCCGCACCATCTGCCCCACCCGCACCCCCTATCGTGGCCGCATGGCGCACCCCACCCCCGACCGCGAGATCGAAACTCTCGACGAGTTCGATCAGGTCGTCTCCAGCCACTCCCTCGCCGGACACCGCGTCCAGTCCGTCGACCTCACCGACCGCACCTTCGCGCTCCTCGGCACCGACACCACCGGAGCCGTCTTCCTCGGCTGCCGCATGCAGCCCGACGCCGCCGCCAAGGTCAGGGCCGACGGCGCGCTCGTCTTTCCGCCCGTCCCCGATCTGCCCTTCGACCCGTACCGCGGGCTCCTCTACTCGCCCGACGAGCTCTTCGAAGGCCTCTCCACCGGCGGCTACGACGCCACCCCAGACGCCCTCGCCTACGACTGGTTCCAGCAGACCAAGGCCGACGGCGACATCTTCGCCTCGATGCTCCGCTCGATCCACGACGACGCGATTTCCGACGCACTCGACGAACTCCTCGTCGGCGCCCGCGTCGTGGGCGTGATGGGCGGACACGCCATGGCCCGCGGCACGGACGCCTATGCCGGTGCCGCCCGCCTCGGCCGGGTCCTCGCCCGGGACGGGTTCACCGTGGCGACAGGCGGCGGCCCCGGCGCCATGGAGGCCGCCAACCTCGGCGCCTACGCCGCCCCGCACCCCGACGAGATGCTGGAGGAGGCGCTCGAACTCCTCGCCAAGGCCCCCTCGTTCGCCCCCTCCATCTCCGACTGGGCCGACGCCGCCTTCGAGATACGAGGCCGCTGGCCCGGCGGCGGTGACTCCGTCGGCATCCCCACCTGGTTCTACGGGCACGAGCCGCCGAACGCCTTCGCCGGCCACATAGCCAAGTACTTCGCGAACGCCACCCGCGAGGACGGCCTCCTCGCCCGCTCCAACGCGGGCGTGATATTCCTGCCCGGCGCCGCCGGCACGGTCCAGGAGATCTTCGACAACGCGACCCCGAACTACTACGAGTCCCGCGGCGAACCGACCCCCATGGTCCTCGTCAACCGCGCCCACTGGACGGACTCGCTCCCCACCTGGCCGCTGCTCCAGTCCCTCGCGGCAGGCCGCCCGATGGAATCGCGTATCGCGCTCGTCGAGTCGGTCGACGAGGCGCCCGCCGCACTGCGCCGCCTCGCGGGCCTCGACCGACCGGCCGACTGAAGCAACTTCCGGCGCCCCACACACGTCTGGCAGTTCGGCAGAGTCGCTGCCCCCACGTGAACGGAGCCCTTGGTGCTGATCGGCCTACTGACCGCTGTCGCGGCCTCGATCTGTTACGGCACAGGATCGGTGCTGCAAGCCGTCGGATCCCGCCGGTCCGCCCGGCAGCAGGCAGCCGCCGCCGGCGTCACCCAGCACGGCGGCCCGAGCCTGTCCTCCACCGCGAAGGCCGCGATGACCTGGGAGTTCATCGTCGGCACCATCTTGGACTTCGTCGGCTTCGGCCTGGGGGCGCTGGCCGCGCGACTGCTCCCCCTCTTCCTGTCCCAGACCGTCATCAGCGCCAACCTGGTGATCACCGCCGTACTGAGCGTCAGAATGCTCGGCATCCGCCTCACCCGCGCCGAGTGGGCGTCCATCGCCGTCGTCTGCTCGTCGCTCGTGCTGCTGGCCACCGCGGCGGGCCCGGAGGGCAACGGCCACACCCCGATCGCGACCCACTGGTGGCTGCTGGCCATCGCCGTGCTGCTGATGGCCGGCGGCACCGTCGTCGTACGCCTCATGGGTTCGCGCGCCGCGATTCTGGCCGGTCTGCTGTCGGGGCTCGGCTTCGGCGCGCTGGGTGTCGGCGTGCGCGTACTCAACGGCATCGACCCCTTCGACCTTGGCGCTCTGCTCAGCGACCCGGCTCTGTACGCGATCCTGGTGGCCGGTATCGGCGGCATGTATCTGCACACGGTCGCTCTGCAGATCGGCTCGGTCAACGGCGCGACGGCCGCGCTCGTGGTCGGTGAGACCGTGCTGCCGGGCATGATCGGCGTGCTCTGGCTGGGCGACTCCTCGCGCGCCGGATTTGCCTGGGCAGCGATCCTCGGCTTCGTACTGGCGGTCGCGGGCGCGGTCGCGGTGGCCTGGTTCGGCGCGCCGGAGGCGCACGGCGACGAGCTTTTGCCGGAGGCCGAGCCGGAGCTCACCACCGCGCGCTAGCAGGCCCGCCGACCCGCCCCGTGGCGGCCTTCCTTCCCCGGCCGAAGGGGGCTTCACTGGATGCCCTGTGTACACCGGCGCGTGTACGCCGACCAAACGGGTGGGGGGATCCAGATGTGGAACAGACGGGGTGTATTGGCCGCCGGGGCGGCAGCGAGCGTGGCGGCGCTCACCGGGGCCGCGCTGCCGGAGGTGTCCGAACCGGAACGGCAACGCGGTCCGCTGCAGATCGTCACCGGCGAGGACGGGTTCGTGTCCCCGGCGACCGCCCGGGCGGGGGCCGTGACCTTCCGCGTGCGGACCACCAGCCCCCGCACCGGCACCGTCGGCGTCGCCAAGCTGCGCGACGGGGCGACCGAGGCCGAGTTCCGTGCCCGGATGCGACAGGTGTTCGCCGCCGAGGAACCGGCGGCCGTCATCCGGGCGTCCCGGGAACTGATGGCCACCGTCGACCAGTTGGGCGGTGCGGCGCCCCACCCCGGTGCGGACTCCGACTTCACGCTACGACTGAGGCCGGGAAGCTATCTCGTACTCGAATACCTGGACTTCGCGGGTGCGCTCGGCCGAAATCCCCAGCCGGGCGATGAGTACGTACGTCCGCTCACGGTCCGGGCGCCCGAGTCCGACAGCAGGCCGCCGCGCCCCTGCGGCACTCTGACGGCCCTCGAATCCGCGGCCGGTGCCCCGCGCTTCGCGCTGAACGGCCCGGTCCTTTCCGAGCAGCCGCTCCGCTATGTGAATGCCATGCGCGAGCACGTCGACGAGGCTCGCTTCTATCCCATCGACGACGACTCGGTCACCGAGGCGGCCATCGTGGCGTTCTTCAAGGGCGAGACGGGCGTGCCGCCGTTCGACTTCGCGGGCGCGCTCGGCACTCCGCCGCTCTCGCCGGGCCGGGAGGTGACGTTGCGGATGCCGATGCGCTCGGGGCGGTACGCCGTCGTCAGCTGGGTGCGCAGTCTGGTCGACGCCCAGCCCCTGACCGCGCACGGCCAGCTGCTCATCGTCACCGTTCCCTGACTGCTCCCTGACTGTTCCCGGTAGCGGGTCAGTCGAGCACCACCACGTCGTCGGCGGCGAAGGTCACCCCGACCAGCGCCCCCTCCAGCGGCGCGTCACGCAGGGAGCACTCCGCCTCCAGCGGCGGCCCATCGGCAGGCCGCAGCCGTACGGCGACGTGGTTGCCCCGGAACGTAAGCCCTTCGACCGTGCAGGGCAGCCCTTCCGCGGCGTCGCCGAGCCGTACGCCCGCGGGCCTGACCAGCACCTGGCACTCGCCCTGCGGCGCACCGTCCGGCACCGGGATCTTGCCCCACACCGTGTCCGCCGCGGCGCCGCTCACCGTCGCCGCCACCACATTGTCGAAGCCGAGGAAGCGCGCCACGAATGCCGAGCCGGGCCGCTGCCAGACGTCGAGCGGTGTGCCCGCCCGGGCGATCCGGCCGTCGCGCATGACGACCACCCGGTCGGCGAGCGCGAAGGCCTCGCCCTGGTCGTGGGTGACGGCGAGGACGGTGGTGCCCAACCGTCCGAAGAGCTCGCGCAGTTCGACGACGAGGCGTTCGCGCAGACTTCGGTCCAGCTGGCCGAGCGGCTCGTCCAGCATCAGCAGCCGGGGCTCGGGCGCGAGCGCCCTGGCCAGCGCAACCCGCTGCTGCTCGCCGCCGGAGAGCGAGGCCACGGCCCGGCGCTGCGCGCCGGGCAGCCCGACGAGCTCCAGCAACTCGGCCACCCGGTCGGCCTGTTCGCGTCGGCCCATGCCGTGCATACGCAGTCCGAAAGCCACATTGCCGCCCACGTCGCGCTGCGGGAAGAGCTGGTGGTCCTGGAACATCAGGCCCACTCCGCGCCGGTGCACGCTCACTCCCGCCTGGTCGGCGCCGCCGAGCAGTACCCGGCCGCCGTCCAGGCGCTGCAGTCCGGCGACGGCGCGCAGCAGTGTGGACTTGCCGCTGCCGCTGGGGCCCAGCACGCACACGATCTCGTGGTCGGCGACCTCCAGGTCCACCGCGTCGAGCGCCGCCCTGGCCCCGAACCGTACGGTCGCGTCCCGCAGCATCAGCATCTAGAACTCCCCTGAACGGTCGGGCCGGATACGTTCGAGCAGCAGCAGCGCGGCCGCACAGACGACCATCAGGATGGTCGAAAGGGCCATCGCCTGCCCGTAGTTGAGCTCACCGGGACGGCCGAGCAGACGGGCCACGGCGACCGGCAGCGTCGGATTGTCGGGCCTGGCGATGAAGACGGTCGCGCCGAACTCGCCCAGCGACACGGCGAAGGCGAAGCCCGCTGCGACCAGCAGCGCCCGTCGCACCATCGGCAGGTCGACCTCGCGCCACACCCGTAGCGGCGAAGCGCCGAGCACTGCCGCCGCCTCGCGCAGCCGCTCGTCGACCGCCCGCAGGACGGGCAGCATTGTGCGTACGACGAAGGGGATGCCGACCAGCGCCTGGGCGAGCGGCACCAGGATCCACGAGGCCCGCAGATCGAGCGGCGGCTTGTCCAGGGTGATCAGAAAACCGAAGCCGACGGTCACGGCGGACACCCCGAGCGGCAGCATCAGCAGTGCGTCGAAGCCGCGCACCAGCCGCCCGGCCCTCCGCGTGAGCGCGGCTGCGGCGAGTCCGCCGACGGCCAGCGCGATGCCGCTCGCGACCAGTGCGTACTCCAGCGAGTTCGCCACGGCCTCGATGGGCGGTACGAGGAACGTGCCGCCGCTCGCGTCGCTGGAGGTGAGCGCCCGGAAGTAGCCGAGGCCGTAGCCGCCGGGCCCGTCGAGCGAGCGCTCGACCAGGACGCCGAGCGGTACGAGCACCAGCAGCAGGATCGTGGCGAGTACGCCGCCGAGCAGCGCCCACTGGCCCGCGCCGCGCGGCCGCCGCGCCGTCTGCCCCGGATCCACCAGCTTCAGCGCGGTCTCCCGCCGCCGCACCGTCCACGCGTGCACGGCGAGGATGGCTCCGACCGCGGCGAACTGCAGCAGGGAGAGCACGGCCGCCGTGGACAGATCCAGCAGCTGGGCGGTCTGACGGTAGATCTCCACCTCGAGCGTGGCGAAGGTCGGCCCGCCGAGGATCTGTACGACACCGAACGAGGTGAAGGTGAAGAGGAAGACCATCAGCGCGGCAGCGGCGACGGCGGGCCCGAGCGCCGGCAGCGTCACCCGTCGCCAGGCGGCGAACCGTCCGGCACCGAGCACCCGGGCGGCCTCCTCCTGCCGCGGGTCGAGCTGCGACCACAGACCGCCCACGGTCCGTACGACCACCGCGTAGTTGAAGAAGACGTGCGCGAGCAGAATCGCCCACACCGTGGTGTCGAGCCTGACACCCCACAGCTCGTCGAGCAGCCCGCCGCGTCCGAGGAGCGCCAGGAACGCCGTCCCGACGACGACGGTCGGCAGCACGAACGGAACGGTGACCACCGCCCGCAGCAGCCGCTTGAAGGGAAAGTCGAGGCGGGCGAAGGCATACGCGCCGGGCAGCGCGATCACCATGGTGAGCGCCGTCGAGGCGAGCGCCTGCCAGGTGGTGAACCACAGCACGTGCTGGATGTCGGCGCGGCCGAGCACCTCGCCGATCCGCCCGAACTGCCACACCCCGTCGATCTGGAGGCCGCGGCCGACGATCGCGCTGACGGGATTGGCGAAGAAGACCGCGAAGAACGCGACGGGCACGGCCATCAGCCCGAGCCGCGCCGCGTTCCCGCGGAGCGCGCCCGGCGCGCTCCCGCGGACGGACTTCGTTACTTCACTACGAGCGAGGACCATGACTGGACCCACTGCTCACGGTTCTTGGCGATCTGGTCGGGAGCGACGGTCTCCGGCTTGTCGACGACCGCGCCGAACTTGGTGAACAGCTCGGGCACCTTCGCCCCCTTCACCACCGGGTTGACGAACATGTTGAGCGGCATGTCCTCCTGGAACTGCTTGGAGATGAGGAAGTCCAGCAGTGCCTTGCCGCCCTCCTCGTTCTTGGCACCCTTGAGGAGACCGGCGAACTCGGTCTGGCGGAAGCAGGTTCCCGTCGAGACACCGGTGGGCGCCTGGGCCGGCTGCGGCTTGGCGAAGAGCACCTCGGCGGGCGGGCTGGATGCGTACGAGACGACCAGCGGCCGGTCCGCCTTGGCCTTCTTGCCGCCCGCCGAGCCGGAGAACTCCTCGTTGTACGCCTGCTCCCAGCCGTCGACGACCTTGACGCCGTTGGCCTTCAGCTTCTTCCAGTAGTCCTGCCAGCCGTCCTCGCCGTACTTGCCGACCGAGCCGAGCAGGAAGCCCAGACCGGGCGAGGAGGTCGCGACATTCTCCGTGACCAGCAGGTTCTTGTACTCGGGCTTGATCAGGTCGTCGAAGGACTGCGGCGGGGCCAGCTTCTTGTCCGCGAAGTACTTCTTGTCGTAGTTGACGCAGATGTCGCCGGTGTCGACGGGCGTGACACGGTGCTTGCCCTTGTCGAGCTGCACCTCGTCGGGCACCTGGGCCAGGCCCTTGGCCTCGTACGGCGTGAACAGGCCGTTGTCGAGGGCGCGCGAGAGCAGGGTGTTGTCGACGCCGAAGAAGACATCGCCCTGCGGAGAGCCCTTGGTGAGGATCTCCTTGTTGAGGGCGGCGCCCGCGTCACCGCTCTTGAGGACCTTGACCGTGTAGCCGGTCTCCTTGGTGAACTGCTTCAGCACGGACGCGGAGGCGACGAACGAGTCATGACTGACCAGCGTCACGGTCTTCTGCTTCGGGCGGTCGGACGCGGAGCCCTTGGCCTGCTCGCCGCCGCAGGCCGCGAGCGTACTGACGCCCAGGGCCGCGGCAAGCGCCGTGACCGTGATCTTCTTGGTGGTGCTCACTGAGATTCCTCCTGGAGATGACCAGGAAGAGACGCGGCCCTGCCCGGTCCTGAGGCAGGATCCGGGCAGGGCGCAACAGCTTGAGTAGCGACCGAACTTCCTACCCAGAATGACCTGGGCAAGGTTCAGAGGGTCTGCGGTCTGACTGGTACCGCACTCTCAGCGCTGTGGCGCTCCCCTGTCGGAATATGCAGATGTTTCGAGGCCAGGTTACAAGGTCAGCGCTCGGAGGCGGCCAGCTGTCCGCACGCTCCGTCGATCTCCTGGCCACGGGTGTCCCGCACGGTCACGGGCACACCGTGGGCCGCGATGGCCTCCACGAACGCCTTCTCGTCCTCGGGACGGGATGCCGTCCACTTCGACCCGGGCGTCGGGTTGAGCGGGATCAGGTTCACATGGACCCGCTTGCCCTTGAGCAGGCGACCCAGCAGATCGCCCCGCCATGCCTGATCGTTGATGTCCCTGATCAGCGCGTACTCGATGGAGATACGGCGGCCCGACTTCTCCGCGTACTCCCAGGCGGCGTCCAGCACCTCCCGCACCTTCCAGCGCGTGTTGACCGGGACCAGGGTGTCGCGCAGCTCGTCGTCCGGCGCGTGCAGCGAGACGGCGAGACGGCACTTGAAGCCTTCGTCGGCGAAGCGCAGCATCGCGGGCACCAGGCCGACGGTGGAGACGGTGATCCCGCGCTGCGAGAGCCCGAGGCCGTCAGGCTCGGGGTCGGTGAGCCGGCGGATGGAGCCGACGACCCGCTTGTAGTTGGCGAGCGGCTCGCCCATGCCCATGAAGACGATGTTGGACAGCCGCGCGGGGCCTCCCGGCACCTCGCCGTCGCGCAGGGCGCGCATGCCGTCGACGATCTGGTGCACGATCTCGGCGGTCGACAGATTGCGGTCGAGCCCGGCCTGCCCGGTGGCACAGAAGGGACAGTTCATCCCGCAGCCGGCCTGCGACGAGATGCACATGGTCACCCGGTCCGGGTAGCGCATCAGCACCGACTCGACGAGGGTGCCGTCGTGCAGGCGCCACAGGGTCTTGCGGGTGGTGTCGTCGTCGCACGAGATGTGCCGTACGACGGACATCAGATCGGGCAGCAGCTCAGTGGCGAGCTTCTCGCGCGCGGTCGCGGGGATGTCGGTCCACTGGGCCGGGTCGTGGGCGTACCGCGCGAAGTAGTGCTGCGAGAGCTGCTTGGCGCGGAACGGCTTCTCGCCGATCGCGGCGACGGCGTCCTTGCGCTCGGCGGGCGTGAGGTCGGCGAGGTGCCGCGGCGGCTTCTTGGCTCCGCGGGGCGCGACGAAAGTGAGTTCTCCGGGCTTGGGCATGGTCCTACCAGTGTCGCAGAGATACGAAGAGGGGCCGGCCGCCCTGTGGACAACCAGCCCCTGACGCATAAACGCACAGGTCAGCCACTGCCTACGAAGATCACCATCAGCAGCCATACGACCGGAGCCGTGGGCAGCAGCGAGTCCAGCCGGTCCATGATGCCGCCATGCCCCGGCAGCAGCGTGCCCATGTCCTTGATGCCCAGGTCCCGCTTGATCATCGACTCGCCCAGGTCGCCCAGCGTGGCGCTGACCGCGACCGCGAGGCCGAGCAGCAGGCCCTGCCACCAGGTGCCGTCGTCGATGACGAACTGCATGCACAGCGCGCCCGCCACCATCGCGAACGCCACGGCGCCGAGCAGACCCTCCCTGGTCTTCCCCGGACTGATGCGCGGAGCGAGCTTGTGCTTCCCGAAGCGCCAGCCGACGGCGTACGCGCCCGTGTCGCTGACCACCGTCAGCACCAGGAAGGTGAGCACCCGCTGCGGCCCGTCGTCCGCAGTGAGCATCATCGCGACGAACGTCGCCAGGAAGGGAACGTAGAACGCGGCGAAGACGCCCGCCGTGACGTCCTTGAGATAGCCCTCAGGGGGTTCCGTCATCCGCCAGACCAGCACCGCGAGCGCCGTGAGCGCCATCGCGACCCAGGCGCCCTCCGCACCGCGCACATACCCGGCCACCACCATCGCCGCGCCGCCCACCGCGAGCGGCACCAGCGGGGCCTTGATCTGCTTGCGCTCCTCGAGCCGCGAGGTGAGTTCCCACAGGCCGACCACGACGGCGACCGCTATCACGCCGATGAACACGGCCTTGACGACGAAGAGGGACGCCACGATCACCACGCCGAGTCCGACGCCGACCCCTATGGCCGCGCGCAGATCACGGCCGGCCCGCTTCTTCTGCGGCGGCTCGGACGCCGGCGGCGGGGTGGGCATGGGCTCCTGCGGAATCTCGTCGCGGAACAGGGGGCCACTCAGCCGAGCAGCCCCCCGGTCGCGATCGCTGCTCTGGTCGCGGTCGTTACGGTCTTCGGCGTCTCTACCTGCGTCGGGAAAGTCCGGCACGATGGGCATGGGCCGAGTCTGCTGTGCGTCATGCTCATCGTATGCAGGACCCGCCGGGGCAGGCCCCTGGTCGGGCGGCCCCCAGTAACCGGCTCTCGGCGGGGCCCCCCAGGAAGAGTCGTTCATCAGACCTCGAGCAGCTCGGCTTCCTTGTGCTTGAGCAGCTCGTCCACCTGCGAGACGTACTTCGCGGTGGTGTCGTCGAGCTCCTTCTCGGCGCGGCGGCCCTCGTCCTCGCCGACCTCGCCGTCCTTGATGAACTTGTCGATCGTCTCCTTGGCCTTGCGGCGCACGGAGCGGATCGAGATCTTGGAGTCCTCGGCCTTGGTCTTGGCGACCTTGATGAACTCCTTGCGGCGGTCCTGGGTCAGCTCCGGGAAGACCACCCGGATGATATTGCCGTCGTTGCTCGGGTTGACGCCGAGGTCGGAGTCTCGGATCGCCTGCTCGATGTTGCGCAGCGCGCTCTTGTCGAACGGGGTCACCACGGCCATCCGCGCCTCGGGCACCGAGAACGAGGCCAGCTGGTTGATCGGGGTCAGCGCACCGTAGTAGTCCGCCACGATCTTGTTGAACATCGCCGGGTGCGCACGTCCGGTGCGGATCGCGGCGAAGTCATCCTTGGCGACCAGGACGGCCTTCTCCATCTTCTCCTCGGCCTCGAGGAGGGTCTCTTCGATCACCACTTGCTCCTGCGTGTCTTGAGTAGGCCCGGCGTTCGACTGGGCCGGCGGAACCTGCGTCGCGTCTTCCCTGCACGGTGTCCGACCGGCAGGACTTTGTCCATCCCTCGAGGGACGTCCCCCGGGTCAGGCCCTGGTGCCCTGGTCGCTCACGAGCGTGCCGATCTTCTCACCCTTGACGGCCCGAGCGATATTGCCCTCGGTGAGCAGTTCGAAGACGAGGATCGGAAGAGCGTTGTCGCGGCAGAGCGTGATGGCGGTGGCGTCGGCGACCTTGAGGTTGCGGGAGAGCACCTCGCCGTACTCCAGCGCGTCGAACTTCACCGCGTCGGGGTTGGTCTTCGGGTCGGAGTCGTAGACCCCGTCGACGCCGTTCTTGCCCATCAGCAGGGCCTGGGCGTCGATCTCCAGGGCGCGCTGCGCCGCGGTGGTGTCGGTGGAGAAGTACGGCATCCCCATACCGGCGCCGAAGATGACGACCCGGCCCTTCTCCAGGTGCCGTACCGCACGCAGCGGGATGTACGGCTCCGCGACCTGCCCCATCGTGATGGCGGTCTGGACGCGGGAGTCGATGCCTTCCTTCTCCAGGAAGTCCTGGAGGGCGAGGCAGTTCATCACCGTACCGAGCATGCCCATGTAGTCCGAGCGGGCCCGGTCCATCCCGCGCTGCTGGAGCTCGGCCCCGCGGAAGAAGTTGCCACCGCCGATGACGACCGCGATCTGAGCGCCGTCGCGGACCACCGCGGCGATCTCGCGCGCGATGGCGTGTACGACGTCGGGGTCGACGCCGAGTCCGCCGCCGCCGGCGAAGGCCTCACCGGACAGCTTCAGCATGAAGCGGCCGGCGTTGTTGGCGTCGTGGTCGCTCTTGTCGTCGGCAGCCTGATTGGCGTCCGCGCCCTTGTTCATGGGGATCTCCTCGTGCACATACGAAGAAGGCCATTGCCGTGGGGTGTTTGTTGTCCCTGTCGGCAATGGCCTCCTCGTCAGATCTGCGGTCGTCCGGTGCGAGCGCGACCGGCGACTGCGTAAGGAACCCTAGCGGGCTCCGGCGTCGATCGCGTACCGGCTCAGATGCCGACCTTGATGCGCGCGAAGCGCTTCAGGCTGACACCGGCCTCGTCCAGGATCTGCTGGACGGACTTCTTGTTGTCGAGCGCGTACGGCTGGCCAAGGAGAGTGGCCTCCTTGAAGAAGCCGTTGACACGCCCCTCGACGATCTTCGGGAGGGCGGCCTCGGGCTTGCCCTCGGCGCGCGTGGTCTCCTCGGCGACGCGACGCTCGGTCTCGACGACCTCGGCCGGGACGTCCTCGCGGGAGAGGTACTTCGGCGCGAAGGCGGCGATGTGCTGCGCGACACCCTTGGCGATCTCGGCGTTCTCCTTGTCGAGCTCGACAAGGACACCGATCTGCGGCGGGAGGTCAGGCATGGTGCGGTGCATGTACGCCGTGACATAGGCACCGGAGAACTGCGCGAAGCGGTCCAGGACGATCTTCTCGCCGAGGTTGGCGTTGGCCTCGTCGACGTACGCCTGGACGGTCTTGCCGGCCTCGATCTCGGAGGCGAGCAGCGCGTCGATGTCGGCCGGAGAGGTCGCGGCGACGTGCGCGGCGAGCGCACCCGCGACGGCCTGGAACTTCTCACCCTTGGCGACGAAGTCCGTCTCGCACTTCAGCTCGACGATGACACCGGAGGTGTTGTCGTCGGCGATCAGGGAAACGACGGCGCCGTTCTCGGCGGAGCGGCCCTCGCGCTTGGCGACGCCCTTCTGGCCCTTGATGCGCAGAGCCTCGACGGCCTTGTCGACGCTGCCCTCGGCCTCGTCGAGCGCCTTCTTGCAGTCCATCATGCCGGCGCCGGTGAGCTCGCGGAGCTTCTTGACGTCAGCGGCGGTGTAGTTCGCCATGTCCTTTGAATCTCTCTCGAAAGTCGAAAGTCGAAGATCTACGGGTGAGCGGCGGGGGCCGGCGCTTGTGGCACCGTCCCCCGCCGTCAACTACCGAACCTGTGAGGTCAGGCCTGCTCGGCGTCCGCGGCCGGGGCCTCGGCAGCCGGAGCCTCAGCAGCCGGGGCCTCGGCGGCCGGAGCCTCAGCAGCGGCCTCGGCCGGCTTCTCGGCCTCGGCGGCGGCCGGAGCCTCGGCGTCGTCGGCCTTCTTCTCGCCCTCGAGGAGGTCGCGCTCCCACTCGGCGAGCGGCTCGCCGGCGGCCTTCTCGCCCGGCTTGGAGTCACCGGTGGCGACGCCGGAACGGGCGATGAGGCCCTCGGCGACGGCGTCGGCGATCACGCGGGTGAGCAGGGTGACGGAGCGGATCGCGTCGTCGTTGCCCGGGATCTTGTAGTCGACCTCGTCGGGGTCGCAGTTGGTGTCCAGGATCGCGACGACCGGGATGTGGAGCTTGCGCGCCTCACCGACGGCGATGTGCTCCTTCTTGGTGTCGACGATCCAGACGGCGCTCGGCACCTTCTGCATCTCGCGGATACCACCGAGGGTCTTCTCCAGCTTGGCCTTCTCGCGGGAGAGGACCAGGAGCTCCTTCTTGGTGAGGCCGGACGCGGCCACATCCTCGAAGTCGATCTGCTCGAGCTCCTTCAGACGCTGAAGGCGCTTGTAGACGGTGGAGAAGTTGGTGAGCATGCCGCCCAGCCAACGCTGGTTGACGTACGGCATACCAACGCGCGTCGCCTGCTCGGCGATGGCCTCCTGGGCCTGCTTCTTGGTGCCGACGAACATGATGGAGCCGCCGTGGGCGACGGTCTCCTTGACGAACTCGTAGGCGCGGTCGATGTACGACAGCGACTGGAGCAGGTCGATGATGTAGATGCCGTTGCGCTCCGTGAAGATGAATCGCTTCATCTTCGGGTTCCAACGACGGGTCTGGTGACCGAAGTGGACGCCGCTTTCCAGCAGCTCCCGCATCGTGACGACGGCCATGGCCGTATCTCCTTGGATTCTCGGTTATGTCCTGACGCCCCGACGCGCCGTGCCACAAGGGACCGAGGAGCGCGGCCACCGACCTGAAGAGGATGTGGTGGCGGGGCGTGCGAAGTCGACCCGGTGACCCGGATCGCCAGAAGAAGTGTACGGGACCGGCGCGGTGTCGGGTGACGGCGCTGTCCACAACTGGTCGGTACTCCACAGATCGGAACCATGATCCACTCGGGAACGGGGTCGTGCGGGACGGTCTGTACATGTGCCGCCGCCTTCGCTCTGTGTCGCCGTCCTTGGTTCTGTCCCTGAATCTGCCGCTGCTCCTGTCCCTGCTGCCGACCCTGCTGCTGTCCCTGCTCTGGGCGAGTACCGCGCCCGCCCGGGCCGACGACTCAGCCGACCGGAGCTGGCCCGTGGGGCCACCGCGCCCGGTCGTCGTACGAGGCTGGGAGCCGCCCGATTCGGCCTACGGTCCCGGCCACCGCGGAGTGGATCTTGCCGCGCCGCCGGGCACGGCGGTGCGGGCACCCGCGCCGGGCAGGGTCTCCTTCGCGGGCCAGGTCGCGGGCCGCGGAGTGCTCACCCTGACCCTCACCGGTACGGGTGACCCGCCGCTGCGCACGACATACGGACCCGTCCGCCCGCTGCTCCCCGTGGGCGCGGATGTGAGAGCGGGCCAGGTGGTGGCAACCGTCGAGCCCGGTCCTTCGCACTGTGCGTCGGGGTGCCTGCACTGGGGCCTGCTGCGCGGGCCGGAGTATCTGGACCCGCTCTCCTTGCTACCGCCCTGGCTGCTGCACCGCGCGCCGTCCCGTCTGCTGCCGGTCTTCGGCGTCCCGCCGCTGGAGCCGGTCCGCGCTCCGGCCCTCGCCCCGGCTCTCGCGAGCGCGGGAGGAGTGCTGTTCGCGGCACTGCTCCTGCTCCCGACGGCAGTGGCCCACCGTGAACTCCGTCGCGCTCGGAACGCGGCCGCACCGGGGCAGCGAGGCGCGCATCCGCCGCGGCGTACGCCGGATCGAAGGGAACGGCAGGGGCGGCGCGGGGCGCGGCACCGAAGGGGCGCGGCGGACCGCGGGGTCAGGCGCGGACGCCTCGGAGAGCCATGGCCACGGCCGTGTCCGCGATCGCCGACGGATCCTCGGCCGCGCCGAGTTCGATGCGTCGCACCGCCGCGTCCACCACGCCCTGGAGCAGCATCGCCGCCAGCCGGGGGTGGTCCTGTCCCAGGTCGCCCAGGGCCTCCACGATCATCGCGATCAGCCCGCCGTGCGCGGCACGGATCTTCTCCCGCGCCCCGGCGTCCAGCTCACTCGCGGAGATCGCGACGACGGCCCGGTGGCGCCGGTCCCGGACGAGCTCCAGCTGCTTGCGTACGTACGCCTCGACCTTGCCCTCGGCCGTGTCCGCCACCTGCATCGCGGCCTCGACCTCCGCCGCCCAGACGGGGAAGTCGACCGCGCAGAGCTCTTCGACGACCGCGGCGCGCGAGCGGAAGTACTCGTATACGGAGGACCTGGCCAGGCCCGTGCGCTCGGCGAGGGCGGGGAAGGTCAGCGCCTCCGTGCCGCCCTCGGACAGCAGGGAACGCGCGGCGTCCAGCAGGGCGCCGCGCTGCATCGTCCGGTGCTCGGCCACGGAGGCCGCTCGAATCCTTGGCACGCCTCCACTGTACGGATGAGGTGGTTGAGGCAGGCACGATTCGGCGTCAGCGCCCGACGTCTGCCAGCTTCGCCCGCAGCTGGAGCACCGACTTTGTGTGGATCTGGCTGACCCTGCTCTCCGTGACGCCGAGGACATTGCCGATCTCGGCGAGGGTCAGGCCCTCGTAGTAGTAGAGGGTGACGACGGTCTTCTCGCGCTCCGGCAGGGTGTTGATGGCGCGCGCGAGCAGCCGGCGCAGCTCCCGGTCCTCGGCCACCTCGACGGGGTTGTCGGCGGCGGTGTCCTCGAGCGTGTCCATCAGGCTGAGCCGGTCGCCGCCCTCGCCGCCGACATGGAGCAGCTCCTCCAGGGCCACGACGTTCGCCAGCGACAACTGGCTGAAAACCGCGTGCAGTTCGTCGACCGCGATCCCCATCTCCTGGGCGACCTCGCACTCCGAGGGCGTACGCCGCAACTGCGCCTCCAGCGTGGCATAGGCGCGCTCCACGGCCCTGGCCTTCTGCCGCACGGAGCGTGGGATCCAGTCCAGCGCACGGAGTTCGTCGATCATCGCGCCGCGGATCCGGGTGATCGCGTACGTCTCGAACTTGATCGACCGGTCGATGTCGAACTTCTCGATGGCGTCAATGAGTCCGAAGACCCCGGAGGAGACGAAGTCCGCTTGTTCAACATTGGACGGAAGACCCACGCTCACCCGGCCGGCGACGTACTTCACCAGCGGCGAATAGTGAAGGATCAACTGCTCTCGCAGCCGCTCGTCACCCGTGGCCTTGTACGACCGCCACAACTCGTCCAGCGACGAGGGAGCGGGGGGCCGCACGGTGCCACGGGCAGCGGGGGGCACTGCCGCGCGGTCAGACCCGGAGGTGTGCTGGGGCATGCGTTGCCTTGAGCCGTTCTGCTGTGAGGGGGGAGAGGGACGAGCGTCTGGGCCGGGAACCTGGTGAGCGTAGCGTGACTGTGGTGTTGCGGTGGGCGAAGGACGAGGGAACGCACCTCTGCGGGTATCGGCCCTCGCCCACACCTTCGAACCGGGGCCGGCGCCGCGCGCGCCGGCCCCAGAGGCGTCGCCGAGAGGGCTGCAAAGGTCATCGGCAACACCTTTTCACCCGAATGCTCCAGGTCAAGGACCGCCTCGCCGCGCGTTCGAACCGCGGCTCGGGCTGTGCGTCAACTGCCAGCCGTCTCCGTGCCGTTCGACGAACCCCAGCGAGTGCAGTTCGTACAGCCTGCCGAGCGCCTCGTCGGTCGTCGTCCCGGCGCCGCGGGCGACCTGGTGGCCGTCGGCGGCGCCACGGGCCGGGAGCGCCTCAAGAACCCGTGAGCTGACGGGATCCAGCAGATCCCTGGGGAGCACCGGGCCCCGCCGGTCCGGCGCGAGGTCGCCGATGTTGCCGACCAGCTCGGCCACTTCGGCGGCGTCGGTGACCAGCACACCCTCCCCGCGCAGGAGTTCGTGCACCCCGGCCGAGAGCCCGCTGGTGACCGGCCCCGGGACGCCCATTGTGAAGCGTCCCAGCTGCTGTGCGCTGCGCGCCGTGACCAGCGAACCACTGCGGTACTCGGCCTCGACGACGACGGTGCCCCTGGTCAGCGCGGCGATCACCCGGTTCCGCAGAATGAATCTGCTGGGCGTGGGGTGGTCACCCGGCGCCAACTCCCCGATGACCAGACCCTGTTCCGCGATGCGCCCGATCAACTCGGCATGGCCGCGCGGATAGACGACGTCGACCCCGCAGGCGAGGACAGCGACTGTGGCGCCGCCCGCGGCCAGCGCGCCGCGGTGCGCCGAGCCGTCGACTCCGAACGCCGCCCCGGACACCACCACCCAGCCGCGTTCCGCGAGCCCGGAAGCGAGGCCGGCCGCCATATGTGCCCCGTACGGAGTGCAGGCTCTGGCTCCGACGACGGCGACCGAGCGCAGCGCCCATTTACGCAGGTCCGCCCGGCCCCGCAGCCACAGCCCGATGGGTCTGGCGTCACCGAGGTCGTCGAGCTGGGTGGGCCACTCCTGGTCGCCGGGGCAGATGAAGCGGCCGCCGACGGCTGCGACCGCGGCCAGGTCGCGGTGCGGTACGGCCGCCGCCGCCCGTATCCGATAGCCCGCGAGCCGCCGTGGGGTGATCCCCGCGAGCCCCGCGTTCTTGTGGTTCGCGTACTCCGGCGAGGTGAACCGGGCCATCAGCTCCCTCGCCCCGAACTGGCGCAGCCATCGACCGCCGTGCTCGTCACCCGGCTCGATCACCCGCGTCAATGCGGCCCGCGCCATCCGCTCCGGCTCCCCCACACACGCCCGCTCCCCCTCCATCAGGGCCCTCCCGCGCCGACCGGCATGGGCGCGCCGCGTGAGATGCCCGTACGCAGCTCAAGGGCCAGGTCGACATCGTGCGACTGCGGCCGGTCCCGCCCGGCGAGGTCCGCGATCGTCCACGCCACCCGCAGCACCCGGTCGATGCCGCGGGCTGTGAGCAGTCCGCGCTCCATGTCCCGCTCGGCCGCGGCCATCGCCCCGGGGGCGACCAGCCAGCGCGTACGCAGCTCATGGCCCGGCACCTCGCTGTTGACGGTCCATGGGGTGCCCCGCAGCCGTGCCGCGGCACGCTCTCTGGCCTCCCGCACCCGTGCCGCGACGACCGCTGTCGGCTCGCCCCGGCCGCCCCGGCCCAGCAGGTCGCTGCGGGTGACGGGCTCGACCTCGACCCGCAGATCGACCCGGTCCAGCAGCGGCCCGGACAACCGGGCCTGATAGCGCCGGATCAGCGACGGCGGGCACTCGCACCCGGCCCCGTGCAGGGTGTGCCGCCCACAGGGGCAGGGGTTGGCCGCCAGGACCATGAGAAAGCGGGCGGGCAGCCGCACCACTCCCGCGCTCCGCGCCACCACCACATGCCCCGACTCCAGCGGCTGCCGCAAGGCGTCCAGTGCCTTGCCCGAGAACTCGGGAGTCTCGTCGAGAAAGAGCACACCCCGGTGGGCCAGGGACACGGCTCCCGGCCTGGGCAGCCCGTTCCCTCCGCCGACGAGCGACTGCATCGTCGCCGAGTGGTGCGGGGCGCAGTACGGCGGCGTGCGCACCAGGGGCTGGCCCGGGGGCAGGATCCCCGCCACCGAGTGCACGGCGGTGGCGGTGACCTCCAGGGACTCCCGTCTGGTCAGCGGCGGCAGCACCCCGGGCAGCCGCTCCGCCAGCATCGTCTTGCCCGCGCCCGGCGGCCCGTGCAGCAGAAGGTGGTGGCCGCCCGCCGCGGCGACCTCCAGCGCTGTACGTGCCGCGGTCTGTCCGGCGACATCCGCCAGGTCGGGCCCGTCCGCACTCTCCCCTGCCAGCCCCGTGCCCACCCCGGCGCCGGGCACCAGCAGCCCGGCCAGCATGGGGTCCGGGCTGCCCTCGGGGACCGGTTCCTCCGCCGGCACGGGTTCGTTGGTCAGCACGGCGATGAGCTGCCGAAGGCTCCGCACGCCAAGGACCGAGATCCCCGGGACCAGCGCCGCCTCCCCCGCGGTCTGCTCGGGGACGACGACCTGCCGGTACCCCGCCTCGGCCGCCGCGAGAACGGCCGGCAGCACCCCGCGCACCGGCCGCACCCGGCCGTCGAGCCCTAGCTCCCCGATGAGCACCAGATCGGCGATGTCCTTCGGGTCGATGCGCTCCGCCGCGCCGAGCACCGCCGTGGCCACGGCGAGATCGAATCCACTTCCCCCTTTGGGCACCGACGCCGGGCTGAGTCCCACGGTCAGCTTCTTCTGCGGCCACTCGCCGCCGGAGTTGACGACCGCCGCCCTGACCCGGTCGCGGCTCTCCACCAGGCTCTTGTCCGGCAGCCCCACCAGAGCGAACGCGGCAATGCCCGGCTCGAGGTCCGCCTGGACCTCGACCACTACGCCCTCGACGCCCACCAGCGCCACAGAACACGTACGCGCGAACCCCATCAGGCCACCCCCCGCGCATGCTCGAGCCGCGGCGCACCGCGTCTGGGCAGCACAATCCCCACCAGATCAATGCGCACCCCGCCCGGCGGCGGTCCCCCGGACTTCTCCAGCCAGCACTCGGCGAGCCGTCTCAGCCGCTCCGCCTTCGTCGGCGTGATCGCGGCCATCGGATGCTCGAACGGACCCGCCCTCCGGGTCTTGACCTCGCAGACGACCACCATGTCGCCGTCCCGGGCGACGATGTCGATCTCACCGGCCCGCCCGCAGCGCCAGTTCCGCGCCAGCACCGTCATGCCGGCCTCGGTCAGCAGCCGCGCCGCCAGATCCTCGCCGTACCGCCCCAGTGCCCCCGTCGCGTTCATATCGGCACCACCTCCGGCACCGACTGTGACGCTTCAGCTCTCCACTAGTGGATCTTGGTGGACAACCCATGCATTGTGGATAACTCAGTCACCCGAGGCTCAGCTGCTCGGAAGTTCGAGATCGCTCTTGTTGAGCTCCTCGATGTTCACGTCCTTGAACGTCAGTACCCGCACCTGCTTGACGAACCTGGCCGGTCGATACATGTCCCAGACCCATGCGTCCGCCATCGAGACCTCGAAAAAGACCTCACCCTGCACCGAGTGCACCTGCATCTCGTAGTCATTGGTGAGGTAGAAGCGACGCTCGGTCTCGATCACATATTTGAACAGCCCGACGACATCTCGGTACTCCCGGTAGAGCTTCAGCTCCATCTCGGTCTCGTACTTCTCGAGGTCCTCGGCGCTCATGGCATGTTCCCCTTCAGCCGTGCGTCCCCCTATTGTGCGCCAGCCTCATGTCCCCTAGACGACTTCTGGGGCCAGGACCACCGGCGTACGCGGGGGACCCTCGTCGAGCAGCGTGCGCAGCAACTCGGCGAGCCTGGTCGGATACACCGTCTCACGGGCCGCCGACAGTTCGGCGGAGGTCCACCACCTCAGCCCCGAGACACTGCGCTGCTCCAGCTCCGTCAGCCCGTTCGGGGCGGTGGCCGTCTGTGCGGTACGTGCCAGGAAGTACCACTCGTCCTGGTCCCAGCGCCGTCCGTCGAACGGAAACGAGCAGATCCGCCGCCACAGCACCGGGCCCAGTTCCACCTCGGTGATCCCGGTCTCCTCGGCCAGCTCGCGCAGCGCGGCCTCTTCCCGGGTCTCGTCGCCCTCCAGGCCCCCGCCCGGCGTGAACCACCAGCGGTCGGCCGGGTCCTCGGGCTCGTACCCGTGCATCAGCAAAATGCGGTCCTGCGGATCGAGCAGTACGACCCGCGCGACCCTCCGCAGCCCGCCTTCACGGCCCGGGGCCTCGCCGGCCCCACGTTCGCGGTCCTCAGCCGACACCGGCGGCCGCCGTCCCGCGCCCGGCACTCCCGCGCCCACCGTCGTCCGACGCCCTGCGCGCCTTCCGTGACAGCCGCCGCGCGAGCGGCCCGTACGCCGCTCCCCCGACGATCAGTACGGCCCCGACCACCACCGACCCGACCATCAGCTTCACCGGACCCGGCTGTGACACCCCGCCCGGCAGCGCCGCGAATCCCTCGGGCCGCTCCACCAGGCCGCCGTTCAGGGGCCATGCCACGGCGTCCAGCCGCGCCTCCACGGCCGAGCGCGGCACCGACCCGTGCCCGGGGTCCTGAAGGTGTACGCGGGAGTCCAGCGAGCCCATGCGCTCGTCACCGAGCAGGAACAGCTGACCCTGGGGCACCGTCGCCGTGAAGCTGTTCGAGGCGGGCCCCTTGTTGAGCAGATACGGTTCCGCAATCGCCTTGTCGTTGATGGTGAGCCTGCCGCCGTCGCCGCAGCAGGCGATCCTGTCGCCGCCCACGCCGACCACACGCTTCACCATCGGCATGTCGCCCCACTGCTTGTCGCGGAAGACCACGATGTCCCCGCGCCGCACCTGGTCGCCGTCGATCCGCTCCGCCAGCACCCGGTCCCCCGCCATCACGGTCGGGGTCATCGAGTCGGTCGGCACGGTGTACGGCTGGTAGACGACGGCTCCCCAGATGAACCCGCCGAGGAAGAGCACACAGCCGACGGCCACGGCCAGACCCGACAATGCATTGCCGAGCCGGCCGCGGCCGTCTTCCGTACGTCCATTTCCGCTCATCCCAGCGCTCCCCACTTCGGAGATTCGGTCCCCGGGAATCCAGTCCCGGGGATCGGCGATCTGGGACGGCACCCTACCCGGCGGTACGCCCGGAGGTCAGCCTCCTCCTGCGCCAGAGCACGATCGGCAGCGCGCCCGCGGCGCCCATCGCCATCGGAGCGGCCGAGGCGGCGGCAGCAGCGGCGTTGATGCCGGGCTGGTCAAAGGTGTCGGGGATCGGCAGTGTCGCCCAGCGGTTGAGCGGCCAGGCCACCACGACAGCGCGTCCGACGACCTTGTCGACCGGTACGAATCCGCCGTTCACGTCCTCCATGTGGTAGCGGGAGTCGCGGGAGTTCTGACGGTTGTCGCCCATCACCCAGATCCGGTCCTTCGGCACCTTGAAGGGTCCGAAGGGCTGGTCGTCACAGGGGGTACTGCCGGGGAAGATGTACGGCTCGTCGAGCGCCTTGCCGTTGACCTTGACCGGACCGCCCTTCTTGCACTCCACCGTGTCGCCGGCGACCGCGATCGTCCGCTTGATCAGGTCCTTCTCCTCGGCCGAGGGCATCAGGCCGATGAAGCTGAGGAAGTCCTGCACGGCGTTCGTGTTCGGGGTGGGCTCGCCCTCCAGCCAGCCGCCCGGGTCGTGGAAGACGACGACCTCGCCGCGCTCTGGCTCCGAGCCGAACCACGGGGTGAGCTTGTCGACCAGCACCCGGTCACCCCGCTGCAGAGTGTTCTGCATCGAGTCCGAGGGGATCGAGAACGCCTGCACCAGGAAGGTCTTGATGAGGAGCGCGAGAAGCAGCGCGATACCGATCAGGAGCGGCAGTTCCTTCCAGAAGGATCGCTGCTTCTTCTGTCCCGTACCACTGCTCTCGGACGAACCACCCTCGGAAGAATCGTCCTGAGTGTGCTCGGCGTCCATGGTTCCCGCCGTCCCCGGCGTCCGCGTCGCCGAATCGTCCGTCACGGCTGCGGGTGACTCGGCGAGCTTCCCCGGCCTTTCCTCCGGATCGTCGTGTCCGGATCGTGCGCCGACGGCCACATCCCCCACATCCACTCCTCACTCCGTGCGAACCGCCTGCCCCGAAGACGGCGCAGGCCCACCACTCCCATAACGAGCGGGAGTTCCGCAGGGCTCGGGAGCAGGACCATTCCGTTCAGATCCTGAAGGGACACCCTATTCGACACGGAGAGTGCTGCGGTCGACCCGGCGCGCGCGTTGGGGACGGAGGCGTACGTCTCCGGCTCTTCCAGTTTGCGCCAGTGGCCGATCGGCCAGGCGATGACGACCGCGCGCCCGACGACCTGCTCCTCCGAGACTGTGCCGTGGTCCCTCTCGTCGAGATGGAAACGCGAGTCCGCGGAGTTGGCCCGGTGGTCCCCCATCACGAAGATCCGCCCGGCGGGCACCTTGACCTCGAACTTCAGCGTCGAGGGAACGTTTCCGGGGTTCAGATACGGCTCGATGAGAGGTACGCCGTTGACGGTGACCCGGCCGTCCTTGTCGCAGCACTTCACGGTGTCCCCGCCGACCGCGACCACGCGCTTGATCAGGTCCTGCTCGTCGTCCGAGGGCAGCAGTCCGATGAAGGTCAGACCCTGTTTGACCTGCTTGACGCCGACCGGGTCTTCCTTCTGCTGCTCGCTCGGCGGCAGCCAGCCGCCCGGGTCGTTGAACACGACGACGTCCCCGCGCTGCGGCTTCGAGCCGAACCACGGGGTGAGCTTGTCCACCAGGACGCGGTCCTGGATTCGTATCGTCTGCTCCATCGAGCCGGACGGGATCACAAAGGCCTGCACCAGGAACGTCTTCAGAACCAGCGCGATCATCAGCGCCACGGTGATCAGGAGTGGTATCTCCTTCACGGCCGACCGGCGGCGCTTGCGCTTGACCTTCTGTGCGAGCCTGCGCCGCTCGGCGCGTCCGGGCAGCGTCCGGCCGCCGTCCGTCGGCCGGGTCCCGGTCGGCAGCCGGGTGTCCGCCCGGTGGCTTGCACGACGCCCTCGGTTACCCATGGGCGCCGTCCGGCATTCGCTCCGCCTCCGGTACGCGGGAGAAGGCGTCGGTGCGCTCCAGGGAGGTCCAGCGGCCGATCGGCCAGCCGATCCAGTCCGCGCGGCCGATCACCTTGTCCACGGGCACCATGCCGCCGCCGGGCTCGCCGAGATGGTCGCGGGAGTCACGGGAGTTGCTCCGGTGGTCTCCCATGACCCACAAGGTGCCCTGGGGGACGACGATGTCGAAGGGGACCTCTGAAGGGACGTCGGCGGGATGGAGATATCTCTCGTCGACGGGTACGCCGTTCACCTCGACCCTGCCCCCTTTGTCGCAGCAGACCACGCGGTCACCGCCGACCCCGACCACGCGCTTGACGAAGTCGGTCTCGGCGGGCTCGGCCAGCCCCAGCGCCGCGAACACGCCGCGCGTCAGGGAGCTGACCGGATTCTCCTCAAGTCCCTCTTGTACGAAGGATCCCGTGCCGTCGAACACAACGACGTCCCCGCGCTCGGGCTCCGAACCGAAACGGTACGCCAGCTTGTTCACCAGCACCCGGTCCCCGACCTCGAGGGTGGGCTCCATGGAACTGCTGGGGATCTGGAAGGGCTGTATCACGAAGTGGCTGAAGAGCAGCACGAGCAGG
The DNA here is from genome assembly GCF_044903445.1 of Streptomyces sp. NPDC019890. Lineage (NCBI taxonomy): Bacteria > Bacillati > Actinomycetota > Actinomycetes > Kitasatosporales > Streptomycetaceae > Streptomyces > Streptomyces sp. NPDC019890. Next base: position 60,043 of record NZ_JBJDQK010000003.1, read on the forward strand.
GTGCAGGCCACGCCGAGCAGCCCGGCCCTGCGCAGCGACATCCCGGAGAGAGGTGTACCCAGGCCACCAAGACGCCCTGAGCGGCGCGAAGAACGCACGGAGCGCGACCCCTCTCCCTCATCCCCGGCTTCAGGGGCGGAAGAGCGGTCGCGCTCGGTGTGCTTCGCTTCGGTGTCCATCGAGGGCAGAGCCTATCCGGCCGCCCTATGACTGCGGTTAAGACGAAGCTGTGCGCGAGTGTGAGCCGGAGCTCAGTTGTCGCGCTTCTCCTTGATCTTGGCAGCCTTGCCGCGCAGGTCACGCAGGTAGTACAGCTTCGCGCGACGGACGTCACCGCGGGTGACGAGCTCGATCTTCTCGAAGATCGGGCTGTGCACCGGGAAGGTGCGCTCGACGCCGACGGAGAAGGAGACCTTGCGGACCGTGAAGGTCTCGCTGATGCCCGAGCCCTGGCGGCGGATGACAACGCCCTTGAACTGCTGGATACGCGAGCGGTTGCCCTCGATGACGCGCACGTGGACGTTCACGGTGTCGCCGGGACGGAACGCGGGAAGGTCGCCGCGCAGCGAAGCCGCGTTGACGTTGTCGAGCAGGTGAGACATGGTGGTCTGCTTCCTCGCCGATGCCACAGGTCATCAGCGGAATGATCGAGATGAGGTTCAGGGTGCTGTCCGCGTCGAGCGGGCGTCGTTCCCCCTGTGGCAGGGGCGCCGGCCGGACGCACAGCAGCGGCCTATTCTTCCACGGGCTGGGGCCTGCGCCAAAATCGGCCGCCCGGCTCCGGCGCCCAGCCCAGGATGGACAGCATCTCCCGGTCCTTCTTGTCGAAGGTGTCGGGGTCACAACGCTCAATCAGGTCCGGCCGGTTGAGGGCGGTACGGCGCAGTGCCTCGTCCCGCCGCCAGCGCGCGATCTTCCCGTGGTGCCCGCTGATCAGCACCTCCGGAATGGCGCGCCCACGCCACTCGGGCGGCTTGGTGTAGACGGGGCCCTCAAGCAGATTGGCCATCGCGCCGGGCGCGAAGGAGTCGTCCCGGTGGGATTCGGCATTGCCGAGGACGCCGGGCAGCAGCCGGGCCACGGCCTCCGTGATCACCAGTACGGCAGCCTCGCCGCCGGCCAGGACGTAGTCGCCGATGGACACCTCGTGGACCGGCATCCGGCTCGCGTACTCGTCCATGACCCGGCGATCAATGCCCTCGTAGCGGGCGGGCGTGAAGATCAGCCACGGCCGCTCGGAGAGTTCCACGGCGAGCTCCTGGGTGAAGGGGCGCCCGCTCGGGGTGGGAACGACCAGGACAGGGCCGTGCGCTCCCGCCTCGTAACCGCTCGCCAGCACGTCGTCGAGCGCGTCGCCCCAGGACTCGGTCTTCATGACCATGCCGGGGCCGCCGCCGTAGGGGGTGTCGTCGACGGTGTTGTGCCGGTCGTACGTCCACCTGCGCAGGTCGTGCACGTGAACATCAAGTTGCCCACGCGCGCGTGCCTTGCCGACGAGCGAGACATTCAGCGGTTCGAGGTACTCGGGGAAGATCGTGACGACGTCGAGCCGCATCAGTTCTCGTCCCTCGACGAAGCGATCTCCGCCTCGCTGTCGTCGATCAGGCCGGGCGGCGGGTCGATGACCGCACGCTGCCGCTCGAGGTCGATCTCGGTCACGATCTTCCCGACGAAGGGGATCATCACCTCGCTGCCGTCGGGCCGCTCGACGATGAAGAGGTCCTGCGAGGGCAGATGCGAGATCTCGGTGATCCGTCCGATCTCGGTGCCGTCGGCGAGGACGACATCGAGGTCCATCAGCTGGTGGTCGTAGTACTCGTCGGGCTCCTCCGGCAGCGCCTGCGGGTCGACCTCGGCGATGAGGAGGGTGTTGCGCAGGGCCTCGGCGGCGTTCCGGTCGCGTACGCCCTCGAAGCGCAGCAGCAGCCGGCCGCTGTGCACCCGGCCGGTCTCGATCGTCAGCGGTCCCACCGACGCCGGCTCGGTGGCGAGTACGGCGCCGGGCCCGAGCCGCAGCTCCGGCTCGTCCGTACGCACCTCGACGGTGACCTCGCCCTTGATCCCGTGGGCGCGGCCGATCCGCGCGACTACCAGCTGCACGCTTGCTTCTCCCCATTCTTTCCGGCTGAACCTCCCCCGCCCCAGCGGGCTCGGAGGTGCCCCCGCTCTCGCGGATGTGGCACATCGCCGTCGCGGTTGCTCGATTGATGGTTGCTGTTGCGGTGGCTTGAAACAGCTCGGGCCGGGGAGCCCTCAGGCCCCCCGGCCCGAGCCGGTGTTCAACAACGTGTCAGCGAACCTGGTCCACGTCGACGAGGTCGACGCGGATGCCACGGCCGCCGATGGCGCCCACGACGGTGCGCAGGGCGCGCGCGGTGCGGCCGTTGCGGCCGATCACCTTACCGAGGTCGTCGGGGTGGACCCGGACCTCGAGCACACGCCCGCGGCGCAGGTTGCGCGAGGCGACCTGCACATCGTCCGGGTTGTCGACGATGCCCTTCACGAGGTGCTCGAGAGCCTCCTCGAGCATGCTCAGGCCTCGGTCGACTCGGTGGACGCGGCGGCCTCAGCAGCCTCGTCCGCCTTCTTGTCGGACTTCTTCGCCTTCGGGGTGATCGCCTCACCCTTCGGCTCGTCACCCTCGATGGCCTTGGTGAAGGCCTCGAACGCGGCGCGCTTGTCCTTCGGCTCCGCGACGAGCAGCGGCGCCGGGGCCGGCAGGCCCTTGTGCTTCTGCCAGTCACCGGTGAGCTTCAGGATCGCGAGGACGGGCTCGGTCGGCTGGGCGCCGACGGACAGCCAGTACTGCGCACGCTCAGAGTTGACCTCGATGCGCGAGGGGTTCTGCACCGGGTGGTACAGGCCGATCTCCTCGATGGCCCGGCCGTCACGGCGGGTACGGGAGTCGGCGACGACGATGCGGTAGTGAGGCGAACGGATCTTGCCCAGACGCTTCAGCTTGATCTTGACTGCCACGGAAGTGGTGTCTCCTGGTCTTGACGTGGTTGGGCACAACGAGATGCCACGTGGGGTTGCGGTACTCGGGTGCCCGATGGACGCGTCAGCCGGAGGCGAGAGGGTTCCTGTGCGGCTGTCGAGTACAGCTAGCCATTGTGCCACACGGCGGCAGCGGGCTCGCACCCGACCGGTTCACCGAGAAACACCTCGCGAACGCGGCCGGGTCGACCCTGACCTGCTTTCGCCCCGTCGGCGGCACCACCTCGTGGGCGGGAGCCATCAGCTCGCCGCGGCGACCGCTTCCGGGATACGGAAGGGCTTGCCGCAGCCGCCGCAGACGATGGGGGCCTGCGCGAGGACGGACGGTACGACCCGGACATTGCGCCCGCAGTCGCAGACGGCCTTGACCCGCACTCCGCCGCCGGACGAGCCGTGCCGGGCGGCCGGCCCGCGGAAGCTGCGCTTGGTGTCGGAGGCCGTCGCCGCCGTGTGCGCCTTGAGGGCGCGCTGGAGTCTCTCGATGGTGGGTCGATACCGCCTCTTGGCCTCGGGATTGAGCGTGACCAGCGAGAAGCCGCTGCTGGGGTGCGGCTCGTCGCTATGGTCCAGGCCCATCTCCTCGGCGATCGCCAGGAATCGGCGGTTGTGATAGCGGCCGGCGCGGGAGGTGTCGCGGACACCTCGGGCGGCGGCGATGCCGTGGACTGCCTCGTGGAGCAGTCGCTCGAAGGAGAGCTCGGCGCCGCAGGCGGACGAGGACTCTCCAATCAGGGACTCGGGCGCGGCAAGGTCCGGCAGCTCGGGGTGGTGCCGCTGAATATCGGCCCACGCCTGTGCCAGCTCTGCGGCGAGAACAGGTGGTGTCGTGCTCACGTCGTGATAACGAGCCGAAGCGCTCGCGGGTTCCATTCCGGGGCATCCCAAATAATTTGCACGTACCAGTCAGTTGCCATTGATGCGTCCTGACGAGGGCGGGTGCGCTGATCTGTGGAGAAGCTTCACAGCTCACACCAAGGTGGTACGTAGCGGCGCGTACGCCCCAGCGCGTAGACAAGGTCCGCGCGCCGGGGCGGCCGCCCGATTCCGGGGCGGCCACGCCATTGGCCGGCGCGGGCGGGGCATCAGTAGGCGCGGGCCACGATCGCGACGGTACCGGGGGCGTCGTCGGCGTCGGGCACCGACCCGTCCTCGGCGACCAGGCACCGTACGGACACGGCCTGCTCGGCGAGCTCGGCCTCACCCTCCTGGCCCAGCGTCGACCAGGGGATACGCGCCCAGCCGCCGGCGACAGCGGCCTCGGCGGCGTCCTCGATCGTCGTCACCTCGCTGGTACGCGACTCACGGCGCTCGCGGGACTCCTTGAGCAGCTGTGCCTGGTCCTCTTCGAGGAGCGTGGGCAGCAGATCCGCCAGCGAGTCGATCTGCACCGGCTCCTTGCCTCCGGGAATGCGGCGGGCCAGCATCGCGGTGCCCGCCTCCAGGTCGCGCGGGCCGATCTCGATGCGCACCGGTACGCCCTTGAGCTCCCAGTCGACCGCGCGGCGGCCGAAGGGGGTGTCGATGCGGTCGTCGATCTGCACGCGCAGTCCCGCGGCCTTCAACCGGTCGCCGATCTCGCGGACCTTGGCAACGGCCTCGTCGCCCTTGATGGCCATGACGACCACCTGGACGGCTGCGAGACGCGGCGGGACACGCAGTCCGTTGTCGTCGCCGTGCGACATGATCAGGCCGCCGACCATCCGGGTGGAGGTGCCCCAGGAGGTCTGCCAGGCCAGCTCCTGCTTGCCGTCCTTGGACAGGTACGTGGTGTTGAAGGCCTTCGAGAAGTTGGTGCCGAGCTCATGGCTCGTGCCCATCTGGAGGGCCTTGCCGTCGCCCATCATGCCTTCGAGCGTGAGGGTGTTGATGGCGCCGGCGAAGCGCTCCCTGGGGGTCTTGCGGCCGAGCACCACGTCGATGCCGAGGACATTGGTCATGAAGTCCGCGTAGACGTTCTTGTGGATGTGGGCGGCGTAGTCGCGGGCGTCCTCATAGGTGGCGTGGGCGGTGTGGCCCTCCTGCCAGAGGAATTCCGTCGTACGGAGGAAGACGCGCGGGCGCATCTCCCAACGGACCACGTTGGCCCACTGGTTGATCAGCAGGGGCAGATCCCGGTAGCTCTGCACCCACTTCGAGAAGTACTCGTTGATGATCGTCTCGGAGGTGGGACGTACGACGACGGGCTCCTCGAGCTCCTTGCCGCCACCGTGTGTGACGACCGCGAGCTCGGGTGCGAAGCCCTCGACGTGCTCAGCTTCCCGTGTCAGGTAAGACTGTGGGATGAAGAGCGGGAAGTAGGCGTTCTGGGCACCCGCGTCCTTGATTCGGGCGTCCATCTCCTGCTGCATCCGCTCCCACAGGCCGTATCCGTACGGTCGGATGACCATGGTGCCGCGCACCGGGCCGTTGTCCGCCAGCTCGGCCTTGTTGATCAGGTCCTGGTACCAGCGCGGGAAGTCTTCCGCCTGGGGCGTGAGAACGGGTGCCTTAGCCATGGCGCGCATCGTACGGCGACACCGGTACGGAACGTGAATCGTTCTGCGTCTCGAGGGCGTACACCAGAGGGGCGCAAGCATTGCCATTCAACCCCTGGACGCGGGGGCGCATGCGCAGTTCTCTGGCATACGGGGGAGCGCGCAGGCGTACGCACACGGGGGGCTGTCCTTCAGAGCTCGGCTGACCTCTCGGCGGATTGGGGAGCTTTCGATGACACCAACGCTCGTCCAGCACCGACCCCACACGGCGTCTGCGGCACCGGCTCAGGCGGGTGCTCGCGCCCGTGACTGGGCCGAGATCCAGGAGCGGATGCTGGTACCGCTCTACGAGGCGGTCTACGAGCGCCTGGAGGTCGGCGGAGGGACGCGGCTGATGGGCCTGGGCTGCGGGTCCGGTCTGGCGCTGCTGATCGCGGCGGCGCGCGGCGCGCGCGTGACCGGCTGCGACACCGACCGCGAGCGGCTGGCGCTGGCTCGGGAACGGATGGCTCCGCAGGAGAGCGGCGGGGGTGATGTCGAGCTGCTGGAGGGGGATGCCAGGGCGGCGGCGGATGCCGCGCGGCCGCCGTACAACCTGATCACGGTCTTTCAGCCGATCGGCTGTGCGGCCGGCGACTCCGAGGGGCTCGGACCGGCGCTGTCGGCGGCCGTCGAGCTGGCGGAGCACGGCAGCGCGGTGGTCCTGACGGGCTGGGGCCCGCCTGAACGGTGTGCCACGTCCGGGGCGCTGCGGGTGGCGAGCCGCCTGACGGACCGCCTGCGCACGAGCGGCGGCTGGCGCGCGGCACTGCGCGACGACCTGGAGGACGTCGCGGCCCAGGCGGACCTGAAGCCCGACGGCTCGGGCCGGGTGGCGTGCCCCTTCGGCTACGCGGACCTGGACAGTGCGGTGCGCGGGCTGCTGTCGACGGGGCTGTACGCGGCGGCGGTACGGGCGACGGATCAGGGGCAGGTGGAGAAGGAGATCGCCGAGGCGCTGCAGGCGTATGTGCGGCGGGACGGGACGGTGTGGATGCCGAACGTGTTCCGCTATCTGATCGCCCGCACACGTTGAGCCCGCTCCTCCGCCGCAGGCGCTACCCGTCGTTGTCCGGACGGGGGATGCCCGCCGCGGTGTACGCCGCCTGCTCGTCCAGGGTCTCGTCGGCGAGCAGGGCCCTGGCCAGCGCGTCCAGGCGGTCGCGGTTGTCGCGGAGTTGGCGGCAGGCGCTCTCGTAGCACTCGTCGACGATGCGCCGCATCTCGTGCTCCACGGCGTCCAGCGTCGCGGGCGCGGCCGAGAGACCGTACGGCTGTTGGGCCTCGTTCGGGATCGCCGTCAGGCGGCCGACCCGTTGGCTCATGCCCCAGCGGGCGACCATGCCGCGGGCCAGGTGGGTGACCTGTTCCAGGTCGCTCTCCGAGCCCGTCGTGACGACGTTGAAGACGACGTGTTCGGCCGCCATGCCGCCGAGCGCGCCGGTGATGCGGCCGCGCAGATGCTCCTCGGTGTACGCGTATCTGTCGGCGTCCGCAGTGGAGAGCGTGACGCCCAGCGCCCGGCCGCGCGGCACGATCGTGACCTTGCGGACCGGGTCCGCCCCCGGTTGGAGCATGCCGAGGAGCGCGTGGCCGCTCTCGTGGTAGGCGGTGCGCCGGCGGTCCTCCTCCGGCATGACCAGCGGGCGCTCCGCGCCGAGCTGGACCTTCTCCAGGGCGGCCCAGAAGTCGGCCTGGGTGACCTCCGGCTGCTTGTGCTTGACCGCGCGCAGTGCCGCCTCGTTCGCCAGGTTGGCCAGATCCGCGCCCGTCATCCCCGGTGTGGCACCCGCGATCTCGCCCGGGTCGACGTCCTTGGCGAGCGGCATGGCCCGGGTGTGGATCTTGAGGATGGCCTCCCGGCCGTCCCTGTCCGGCGGCGAGACCCGGACGACCCGGTCGAAGCGGCCGGGCCGGGTCAGGGCGGGGTCGAGGATGTCGGCCCGGTTGGTCGCGGTCAGCACGACCACGCCCTCGGAGCCGTTGAAGCCGTCCATCTCGGTGAGGATCTGGTTGAGCGTCTGCTCGCGCTCGTCGTGCCCGCCCAGACCCGCGCCGGCGCCGCGTGCGCGCCCGATCGTGTCGATCTCGTCGATGAAGATGATCGCGGGGGCCACCTTGCGTGCCTCGGCGAAGAGTTCGCGGACCCGGCCCGCCCCGACGCCGACGATCATCTCGATGAACTCGGAGGCCGCCGCCGAGAAGAACGGCACCCCTGCCTCGCCCGCCACCGCCCGCGCCAGCAGCGTCTTCCCGGTCCCGGGCGGCCCTGCCAGCAGAACGCCGCCCGGCATTCTCGCGCCCATCCTCCGGTACGCCTGCTGGTTCCTGAGGAAGTCGACGACATCATTGAGCTCGCCCTTGATCTCGTCGATCCCGGCGACGTCGTCGAAGGTGGTGCGCCTGGGCGGAGGGGACGGCGGCGCACCCTCGGAGCGCCACGGCTTGTCCGGGGTCTCACGCGGCGGCACGGGGTTGCTCATATCCGGACGTTAAGCCAGAAAAGCGACGTGGGCACCCGCTCGGCGGGTGCCCACGTCGACGTACGAGACCAGACCAGTACGAGTCGCAGGAAAGCAGTACGAACCGTACGAAGTGTCAGCCCATGAACTTCTTGAACTCGTCCGGCAGCTCGAAGTCCTTGCCCGGCTCACCGGCCGGCACACCGAAGGCTCCGCCCTGCGCGGCCTGCTCACGACGCGCGGCGGCCGCCTGCTCCTCGGCCTTCCGCTTCATCGGGTTGCCGCTCTTGCGCTTGCCCTTGGCCTGCTTGACCTGCTTCTTCTGCCGGCCGGGACCGCCGCCCATCCCTGGCAACCCGGGCATTCCCGGCATCCCGCCGCCCTGCGCCATCCTCGACATCATCTTGCGGGCCTCGAAGAACCGCTCCACCAGGCCCTTCACCGCGCTGACCTCGACTCCGGAGCCCTTGGCGATACGGGCCCGGCGCGAGCCGTTGATGATCGTCGCATCCGCACGCTCGCCCGGAGTCATCGACTTGATGATCGCGGCGGTGCGGTCCACATCGCGCTCGTCGATGTTGTTGATCTGGTCCTTGATCTGCCCCATGCCGGGCAGCATCCCGAGCAGCTTGGAGATGGAGCCCATCTTCCTGACCTGCTCCATCTGGGCCAGGAAGTCGTCGAGCGTGAAGTCCTTGCCCTGGCTGCTCGCCAGCTTGGAGGCCATCTTGGCGGCCTCTTCCTGGCTGAAGGTCTGCTCGGCCTTCTCGATCAGGCTGAGCATGTCGCCCATGCCGAGGATTCGGGACGCCATACGGTCCGGGTGGAACGCGTCGAAGTCGTCCAGCTTCTCGCCGTTGGAGGCGAACATGATCTGGCGGCCGGTGACATGCGCGATGGAGAGCGCCGCACCACCGCGGGCGTCACCGTCGAGCTTGGAGAGCACCACGCCGTCGAAGCCGACGCCGTCGCGGAAGGCCTCCGCGGTGTTGACCGCGTCCTGACCGATCATCGCGTCGACGACGAACAGGACCTCGTCCGGGCTGATCACGTCCCGGATGTCCGCGGCCTGCTGCATCATCTCGGTGTCGATGCCGAGGCGGCCCGCGGTGTCGACGATGACGACGTCGTACTGCTTCGCCCTGGCGTGTTCGATGGAGTCCTTGGCGACCTTGACCGGGTCCCCGACGCCGTTGCCGGGCTCCGGCGCGTAGACCGCGACGCCCGCGCGCTCGGCGACGACGCTCAGCTGGTTCACGGCGTTCGGACGCTGCAGGTCACAGGCGACGAGCAGCGGCGAGTGGCCCTGGCCCTTGAGCCAGAGGCCGAGCTTTCCGGCCAGCGTCGTCTTACCGGCACCCTGCAGACCCGCGAGCATGATCACGGTCGGCGGCTGCTTGGCGAAGCGCAGCCGGCGGGTCTCGCCGCCGAGGATGCCGATGAGCTCCTCGTTGACGATCTTGATGACCTGCTGGGCAGGATTCAGCGCCTGGGAGACCTCGGCACCGGCCGCGCGCTCCTTGACCTGCTTGATGAAGGCGCGGACGACGGGCAGCGCCACGTCCGCTTCGAGCAGCGCGATACGAATCTCGCGCGCCGTGGCGTCGATGTCCGCCTCGGACAGGCGGCCCTTGCCCCGGAGGTTCTTGAATGTCGCGGCAAGGCGGTCGGAGAGGGTGTCGAACACGGTGGTCGCGGATCCTCGGGCTAGGTGGGCAGGCGGACAGTGCCCCCCAGGGTATCCGGACGCACGCGGTGGGGTCTGCACCGTGGGGGGGGCTCACGTCAGGCGCGCAGTACCGCCTCCAGCGCACGGGCCGTCTCGACGGCCTCTTCGGCGGGCAGCGGTGTCCCTTCGGGGCCCGTCACATAGAAGGCGTCCACAGCGTTCGCACCCAGTGTGGAGACATGGGCGCTGCGCACCCGTAGCGCCGCGCCCTCCAGCGCCCGGCCGATCCGGTGCAGCAGGCCCGGGGCGTCCTGGGCACGCACCTCGATGACCGTGGCCAGACTCGAACCCGCGGCGGCCACCGTCACCTGCGGCGGCGGGGCCTTGACCCCACGGCGGCGCGGATAGGCGGCCTCGCGCTCGGCCAGCCTGGCGGGGATGTCGAGCGAGCCGTCCAGGGCCCGTACGAGATCGGAGCGGAGCCGGGCCGCCTGCGGCAGTGAGCCGTACTCAGCCGCAACGCGCCAGCTCAGCAGCAGTACGCCGGTGGGCCCGCCGAGTTCGCCGGGCAGCTCGATGGAGCGCAGGTCGGCGGCGCGGACGGTGAGCCGGTGCAGGGCGAGCACACCGGCCGCCGCGGGCAGTACGCCCGGCTGGTCGGGCAGCGCGATCAGCAGCTCGACGCCGACAGGTTCGGGTTCCTCGCCCGCGGCCGGTTCGGTCTGGGCGTGCAGCGCCAGCACCGGTTCGCCGGTGCGCAGCGCCTCGATGGCGAGCCGCTCCTGCTCGGCGCTGGGGGCCGCGGGCTCCGGCTCCGCCACTGCGTCGCCCGCGAGGACGGCCGCGACCCGTTTCACCAGGTCGGCCACCAGCGAGCCGCGCCAGGACGACCAGGCCGCGGGCCCGGTGGCGAGCGCGTCGGCCTCGGTGAGGGCGTGCAGCAGCTCCAGGGTGCCGACCGAGCCGACGACCTCCGCCACGGACGCGACCGTCGCCGGGTCGTCCAGATCGCGCCGGGTGGCCGTCTCGACGAGCAGCAGATGGTGGCGTACGAGCGTGGCGATGACGGCCACGTCGGCGCGGTCGAATCCGATCCTGGTGGCGACATCGCGCGCGATGGTCTCGCCGGCGACCGAGTGGTCGCCGGGCCAGCCCTTGCCGATGTCGTGCAGCAGGGCCGCGACCAGCAGCAGATCGGGGCGGCCGACGCGACGGGTCAGCGCGGAGGCCTTGACCGCTGCCTCGACGAGATGCCGGTCGACGGTCCAGGTGTGCACGGCGTTGCGCTGCGGCCGGCAGCGGACGCGCTCCCAGTCCGGGAGCAGCCGGGTGATCAGCCCCTCGGCCTCCAGTGCCTCCCACACCCCGACGGTCGATTCCCCCGCGCCGAGCAGCGTGACGAGCTCCTCGCGGGCCTCGGCGGGCCAGGGCACGGGCAGCGGGCGGGTGGTGGCCGCGAGCCGCCGTACCGCGTGCAGGGAGATCGGCAGGCCCGACTGAGCGGCGGCGGCAGCGGCCCGCAGCGGCAGCACGGGGTCGCGTTCGGGCCGCGCTGCGCGGGCGAGCACCACCTCGCCGTCCTGCTCGACGACGCCCTCGGCGAGCGGGCTGCGCTCGGGTTGCGGGCCGCGTCCGCCGCCCAGCATGGCGCGCAGCCGGGGCCGTACGGAGCGCGCCTTGAGCACCCGGTTCACCTCGCGCCAGGTGACGTCGGTGGCGTACGAGACGGTGCGCGCCGCCTCGTAGACCTGCCGCAGCAGTGCGTCGGCGTCCAACAGACCGAGTTCGGCGGCGACCTGGTCCTGTTCCTGCAGAGCGAGCCGGTCGGTGGCCCGGCCGGTCGTCAGATGCAGCGCGTCGCGGGCGTCCAGCAGCGCCCGGCGCGCCTCGGCGAGCCCTTCGCGCGGCGCGTCGGCGAGCCAGGAGGCGGCGACGGCGCGCAGCGCGGTGGCGTCCCGCAGCCCGCCGCGCGCCTCCTTCAGGTCCGGTTCGAGCAGGAACTGCAACTCGCCCTGGCGCTCGGCCCGTTCCCGGCAGAGCTCGTCCAGCTCGGGCAGCCGCTTGGGGGCCTGATTGCGCCAGTCGGCAAGTACGGCGGTGCGCAGCCCCGCGACCAGGCCCAGGTCGCCCGCGACATGGCGGGCGTCGAGCAGCCCCAGCTGCACCTTCAGGTCCTCGCCGGCCGTCTTGCGGGCCTCGCCCGGGGTGCGTACGGAGTGGTCGAGAGCCAGCCCCAGGTCCCAGACCGGGTACCAGATCCGGTCGGCGAGGCCGGCGAGCGCGGCCGCGTCCGCGGAACCGTCGTGCAGCAGGAGCAGATCGAGATCGCTGCGCGGGGACAGCTCCCCGCGTCCGTAACCGCCGACGGCGACGAGCGCCGCGCCGCGGACCCCGGCCTCCAGGCATGCGGTGCTGAACAGCGCGGAGAGCCAGTCGTCGGTCAGTCTGGCCAGGGCCGCACGGCGCGGCGGCCCGGACTGCGCCTTCTCGTTGAGAAGGCGCAGCCGGGCCGCCGCATAGCCGCTGGGTCGCGAGTCTTCCGCTTCGGTCGTCTCTTCGAGGCTCGTCACCCCAGCAGCTCCCTTTCTGAGTTACAGCGCGTCCGGGCCGCGTTCGCCCGTCCGCACCCGTACTGCCGTGTCGACCGGGACGCTCCACACCTTGCCGTCGCCGATCTTGCCGGTGCGGGCCGCCTTGACCACCACGTCGATCAGCTGCTCGGCGTCGTCGTCCTCGACCAGCACCTCGATACGGATCTTCGGTACCAGGTCGACGGTGTACTCGGCGCCCCGGTAGACCTCGGTGTGACCGCGCTGCCGACCGTAGCCACTGGCCTCCGTGACCGTGAGCCCCTGGACTCCGAAGGCCTGCAGGGCCTCCTTGATCTCGTCCAGCCGGTGTGGCTTCACGACTGCGGTGATGAGCTTCATGCGTCCACCTTCTTGTTCTGAGCTGCGGCTGCCACGGTCTCGCCCGGCGCGGACACGGCCTTGCGGGAGCCTGCACCGCCGCCCGCACCGCTGAAGTCGTACGCCGTCTCGGCGTGCTCGTCCTGGTCGATGCCGGAGACCTCGGTGTCCTCCTCCACCCTCATGCCCATCGTCTTGTCGATGGCGAAGGCGAGGATTGCCGAGGCAACCAGAGAGTAGGCCAGGACCGCGCCGACACCGATGGCCTGCTTGCCGAGCTGGTCGAGGCCGCCGCCGTAGAACAGGCCCTTGGCGTCGGACTGGACACCGCCGGTGGCGAAGAAGCCCACCAGCAGCGAACCGACGACACCGCCGACGAGGTGGACGCCGACGACATCGAGGGAGTCGTCGTAGCCGAACTTGAACTTCAGGCCGACCGCCATGGCGCAGAGCAGACCGGCGATGACGCCGACCGCGATCGCGCCGAGCGGGCTGACGGAGCCGCCGGACGGGGTGATGGCGACCAGGCCGGCGACCGCGCCGGAGGCCGCGCCCAGGGTGGTGAAGGCGCCGTGGCGGATCTTCTCGTACGCCAGCCAGGCGAGCATGGCGGCGGCCGTGGCGACCTGGGTGTTGACGAACATCACCGCGCCGACGCCGTCGTCGTTGCCCAGCCACGAGCCGGCGTTGAAGCCGAACCAGCCGAACCACAGCAGACCGGCACCGAGCATCACCAGCGGCAGGCTGTGCGGCCGCATCGCGTCCTTCTTGAAGCCCACGCGCTTGCCGATGACGAGGATCACGCCGAGGGCCGCGGCTCCGGCGTTGATGTGGACGGCCGTACCGCCGGCGAAGTCGATGACGCCCAGCTCGAAGAGCCAGCCGCCGGCGCCCCAGACCCAGTGCGCGACCGGGAAGTAGACGACGGTGACCCACAGGGCGATGAACAGCGACCAGGCGGTGAACTTCACGCGGTCCGCGAGCGCACCGCTTATCAGCGCGGGCGTGATGATCGCGAACATCAGCTGGAAGACGGCGAAGACGTACACCGGGATGGTGTAGCCGTCCCACAGCTCGGTGAGGCCGATGCCGCTCAGGCCCACGTAGTCGGAGCTCCAGCCGATGATGGAGCCCGAGTCGGTGCCGAACGCGAGGCTGAATCCGTACAGCACCCACAGGATGGTGACGATCCCGAGGCTGATGAAACTCATCATGAGCATGTTCAGGGTGGACTTGACGCGGACCATGCCTCCGTAGAAGAAGGCCAGGCCGGGCGTCATCAGCATCACCAGGGCGGAGCAGATGAGCATGAAGCCGGTGTTGGCTGCAGACAGCGTGGGTGTGTCTGCGGCAAGCGTCGAGATGCCTTGAGGCATCGGCGTCTCCTCGTCGTCGGTGCGGCCGCGTGCGGGCGGAGCCTGAAGCGGTTCGTGCGGGCCGGTTATGGGCCCTGAGATTGGCGCAGCGCGGTTTCGGTAGATGCCGCACGATGTTTCGCGGCCGTGACGAAGAGGTCTGGCGTGTTACGCCGCGATGAACTGCCCGCTCATGATCGGCGCCGGGAGTATCCTCTGCCCACATCACAATCCGACATCACCGACCGACATCAAGAACCGACCGCGACGTCACCCGCTGACCTGGCGTAAGGGGAGCCGAGTCGGGCTGTTCGGGGTGAGCGTCGCGGCCGGGGCCTGGTGGGCGCCGCCTCAGACCGCTTCGGCGGTCTCGGGCAGCTGGGATGTGAGCAGGTCGGTGAAGTGGGCGACCTCGGCGACGTCACCGAAGTCCCGTGCCGCCGTGTCGACTGTCTTGCGCAGCCGGGTGTTGACCCGCTCGGAGCGGACCCGCTTGGCGACCTTGAGAGCCTGTCCGGCCAGGACCGTCGACTGCTCGGGCTCCTTCTTGAGCAGATGGACGGTGGCCATGCCGATCAGATTGAGTGCGTACGACCGCTGGTGCTCGTCGTCCTTGCCGAAGAGCTCGACCGCGCGCTGCATCACGGGCTCGGCGAGCGAGGCGTAGGTGGGGCTGCGGCCGGCCACATAGGCCAGATCGCGGTACGAGTGGGCGTTCTCGCCGTTGAGCTCGGCCTCGGAGAAGAAGCGGATCCAGTCGGGCTCGGGCTCGCCGTCGAGAACGGCGTCGGCGAAGGTGTCCTCGGCCATCCGCACGGCTCGTTTGCACTTGCTCGGCTGGCCCATGTTGGCGTACGCGCGGGCCTCCATCGCATACAGCATCGCCTGGGTGCGCGGAGTCGCGCAGTCGCGGCTGCCGTACTGCGCGAGATGGACGAGCTCCAGGGCGTCGTCGGGCCGCCCGAGGTGGATCATCTGGCGGCTCATGGAGGACAGGATGTACGAGCCGAGGGGCTTGTCGCCCGCCTCCTTGGCGGCGTGCAGCGCCAGCACGAAGTACTTCTGCGCGGTGGGCTGCAGGCCGACGTCGTAGCTCATCCAGCCGGCCAGCTCGGCGAGCTCGGCCGCGCACTTGAACAGCCGCTGGGACGTGTCCTCGGGCTGCGCCTCCTGTAACAGGTCGGTGACCTCGTGGAGTTGGCCCACGACGGCCTTGCGCCGCAGTCCGCCGCCGCACTGTGCGTCCCACTGGCGGAACATCGCGGTGGTGGACTCCAGCAGATCGAGCTCGGGCTTGGAGAGCCGGGCCGACCTGCGCAGGGCGGCCGGTGCCTTGGCTCCCGGCTCCGGGCCGGGGGACGGCACCAGCCAGCGCTGCATGGGCTCGACGAGGGCGGGCCCCGCGGCGAGGGCGAGCGAGGTCCCGAGGAAACCGCGCCGCGCCAGCATCAGATCGCTGCGCGAGAACTCGCCGAGCAGGGCGACGGTCTGCGGACCCGCCCAGGGGAGATCGACCCCGGACACCGAGGGTGACTGGTGCGCCGAGCGCAGACCGAGGTCCTCGATGGCGACGACGCTGCCGAAACGCTCGGAGAACAGCTCGGAGAGGATGCGCGGAATGGGCTCGCGCGGCTGCTCGCCGTCGAGCCAGCGGCGTACGCGTGAGGTGTCGGTGCTGATGTGGTGTGCGCCCATCTGGCGCGCCCGGCGGTTCACTTGACGCGCCAGTTCGCCCTTCGACCAACCACTGCGCACGAACCACGAGCTCAACTGCTCGTTCGGGCGCTTGCCGGTATGCGTACCGCCTGCGCCGTTGCCGCCCACTGGAACGCTCCCATCCGCTGAGCCTTGTCGCACGAGACCCCTACCAGAATGCCGCGAATTACGGCTCTCCGTATGACGGTTGCACCCCTCGAACGGGAAACCGAGTTGCCTCCGGCATACCCGCGGGTGCGCAGAACTCAAGGGCTCGTGTACTCAACGTAATCCCACGATCACCCCTCCAGCGAGGGCGATTCAAGAATCGCCACCATTCGCCACCCCTTCGAATGAACTCCCTTGCCGCCGGGCGCGATTCACTTGACACACGACGATCAGGAGGCGGCGGAGCGGTGCGCACGGAGGCGCGCACTTCGGTCCGCACCACCCCTCTCGCCACCGTGCGCCGCCATTACTTACTGATTGCGACGCTGTGTAACGAGAAGACTTCAGGTCGTAACCACCGGCGATTTCGACCCGTTGGAGGGGGCATGGGCTTCACGATCGGCGGCAGCCGGGGAATCAGGGAGATCAGGCCCGGCTCACGGCGCCGCGGCCGCACCGCGGAGTGCACCGTGGTGGCCGAGTACACAGGGCTGTGGGGCTGGGACGTGGTGCCGGGGGCGCGCGCGGCGTCCGCGGAGTGCTCCTGCGGCGCGGCGGACTGCGCGTCGCCGGGGGCCCATCCGCTCGGCTTCGCCCCCGAGGTCCCCGCGGGCGCGACGCTGGACGAGGTCACCGAGGCGTGGGCCGAGGTGCCGGGTGCGGCGGTTCTGCTGCCGGTCGGCCGCACCTTCGACGTCCTTGACGTCGCCGCCCCGGCGGGCCGCCGGGCGCTCGTGCGGCTGGAGCGGATGGGTCTGCCGCTGGGCCCGGTGACCGCCACGCCGGACGGGCGGTGCCAGTTCTTCGTGGCTCCCGGCGCCGCGGACGAACTCCCGCAGCTGCTCTACCGGATGGGCTGGGACGACGCGGACCTGGATCTGCAGTGCCTGGGCCCGGGCAGCCACATCACGGCCCCGCCGTCGGACCACGCGGGCCTGGGGCCGGTGGACTGGCTGCGGCCGCCGTCTCTGGACAGGGCGGCGGCGCCGCCTCAGGCGCGATTGCTGTTGGGGACGCTGGCGTACGTCTGCCACCGCACGTTTCCCTGACGCGCGGGTCTCGCCTGCGGCGGGCTTGTTCCTGCCCGCCCTCCCCCTACGGCCTGCGGGGCGTGGGGGACCCCCACGCCTCAATCGCCGGTGGGGCTGGATTGTGCGGCCCCGCCGCACAACCAGCCCCACCGGCGATTGAGGACACGCGCGAAGCGCGTACGGGGGGCGGGGCGGAGCCCCGGTTACAGAGCGGCTAGTCGCCGATCAATGCGTCGACGAACGCCTCCGGCTCGAACGGCGCCAGGTCGTCCGGGCCCTCTCCCAGGCCCACCAGCTTCACCGGTACGCCCAGTTCGCGCTGGACCGCGATCACGATGCCGCCCTTCGCCGTGCCGTCCAGCTTGGTCAGCACGATGCCGGTGATGTCCACGACCTCCGCGAACACCCGCGCCTGCACCAAGCCGTTCTGGCCGGTCGTCGCGTCCAGGACCAGCAGGATCTCGTCCAGCGGACCGTGCTTCTCGACGACTCGCTTGACCTTGCCGAGCTCGTCCATCAGGCCCGTCTTGGTGTGCAGCCGGCCCGCCGTGTCGATGAGTACGACGTCCGCGCCCTCGGCGATGCCCTCCTTGACCGCGTCGAACGCGATCGACGCCGGGTCGCCGCCCTCGGGACCGCGCACCGTGCGTGCGCCGACCCGCTCGCCCCAGGTCTGGAGCTGGTCCGCGGCGGCCGCGCGGAACGTGTCCGCCGCGCCGAGCACCACCGAGCGGCCGTCCGCGACGAGTACCCGCGCCAGCTTGCCCGTGGTCGTGGTCTTGCCGGTGCCGTTGACACCGACGACCATCACGACGCCCGGGGTGTCCAGACCGCTCTCGGTGTTCACCGCGCGGTCGAAGTCCGTGCCGAGCAGTTGCAGCAGCTCTTCGCGCAGCAGACCGCGCAGCTCGTCGGGCGTACGGGTGCCGAGGACCCGCACCCGCTCGCGCAGCCGCTCGACCAGCTCCTGGGTCGGTGCGACGCCGACGTCGGCGGTGAGCAGGGTGTCCTCGATCTCCTCCCAGGTCTCCTCGTCGAGGTTGTCGCGCGACAGGAGCGTGAGCAGCCCCTTGCCGAGGGAGTTCTGGGAGCGGGCGAGGCGGGCGCGCAGCCGGACCAGACGGCCGGCGGTCGGCTCGGGAATCTCGATCGCGGGGACCAGCGGCGCCGCGACGACCGGATCCTCGACGGCGGGCGGGGTCTCGACCGCCTCTTTGGCCGACGGAAGGTCGACCTCCTCGATCGTGCGGCGCGGCTCCTCGACCGTCGGCGCGGCGTCCTCGCCGACCTGAGGTTCGGCGGGCGGGGCAGTGATGGTCGGCGTGCTCGACGGCGCCGAGGGCGGCAGCTGCTTCTTCTTGCGGCTGCTGACCACGAGCCCGCTGATCGCGCCGACCGCGACCAGGGCGATGACTACAGCAAGGATGACGATGTCCATAACCCACCCAGTATCGGCCACGACCGCCCCGCCGCAGCGGCCTAGGAGGATCCCACAAGGGCCTACGGCACCATTTGCACCTTTTGGGGGATCCATACGATGCCGCTCGACGGTCGGCGGCGCGATGATCATCGTGCTGCCGATGGTGCTGATGGGCGCCGTGATGGCGGTCTCGACCCCGGACCTGGCGAGCGCCGGTGACCCGGTCTCAGCGGCTCTGCTCTACGCGGCGCTGCGGCGCACCCGGCCCGCGGAGTCCACCGAGCCCGCGACCGCAGAATGCGAGCCCGCGTCCATTTCCATCTGATGCTACGTCAGCTACCGTTCCCTCCGCTGCCCGTTCAGCCCCGCCGGCCTGCATTTCGGCCGGGGGGCCGGGGGTTGACCCCGGGACGACACAGCCACCCGGCGGAGGGGGACGTTCCCATGGCATTCACAGTGGCCCGCTTCAATCTCGTCGATCCCGACGCGGCGCCCGAGACCCTTGCGGCCCGCTACCGCGCCGCCCTGGAGATGGCCACGTACGCCGACGACCGCGGCATCGACACGATCCAGACCGAGGAGCACCACGGCGCCGACAACAACTGGCTCCCCTCCCCCTTCGTCTTCGCGGGCTCCGTCCTCGGCTCCACGCGCCGTATCGCGGTGACGGTCTCCGCGATCATCGGTCCGCTCTACGATCCGCTGCGGCTCGCCGAGGACATCGCCGTACTCGATCTGATCGGCAAGGGACGGCTTGTCACGGTCGCGGGCATCGGCTACCGGCCCGAGGAGTACGAGGCCCACGGCGTCGACTGGGGCAGCCGCGGCAAGCTCCAGGACCGGCTGCTGGAGACGCTGCTCAAGGCGTGGACCGGTGAGCCCTTCAGCTATCGGGGTCGCACGGTCCGGGTGACCCCGCGCCCCTACACCCAGCCGCATCCGCCGCTGCTCGTCGGCGGCTCCTCGCAGGCCGCCGCCCGCCGCGCCGCCCGGCTCGGGCTGCCCTTCTTCCCCAGCGCGCATCTGCCGGAACTTCAGGCGTACTACCAGGACAAGCTCGCCGAATACGGCACCGAGGGCTGGACCATGATGCCCGCCGAGAAGACGCCTCTCCTGCATGTCAGTGAGGACCCGGACGGCACCTGGGCCGAGTACGGGAAACACTTCCTGCACGAGGCGCGCACGTACGCCTCCTGGCAGTCGAAGGACATCCGCTCCGCCGTGCGCTCGAAGGCGACGACGGTCGAGGAGCTGCGCACGGAGGGTGTGTACCGGATCGTCACGCCGGACGAGTGCGTGGCGCTCGGCGCGGAGAGTCTGGTGCTGCATCCGCTGTGCGGCGGCATGCCGGTGGACGAGGGCTGGCGCAGCATCCAGCTCTTCGCGGAGAGTGTGCTCCCCCGGCTGGGCGGCTGAGCCGTCGGCAGTCGCCGCTCGGGCGCCGCGACCTCGCGGCCCGGCGCAGGCACATCGGTACTGCCCCGGCTCAAGGGCTGAGCCGGGGCAGTTCCGTGGTGAGGAGAGGGGCAGCGGGGATTAGCCCATCTCCTCCAACGCCTTGCCCTTCGTCTCCTTGACGTACCTGAGCACGAAGGGGATCGAGAGCACGGCGAAGACCGTGTAGATGATGTACGTGCCCGAGAGGTTCCAGTCCGCGAGGCTCGGGAAGCTCGCGGTGATGGCCCAGTTGGCGATCCACTGCGCGGACGCGGCGACGCCGAGCGCCGCGGCGCGGATGCGGTTGGGGAACATCTCGCCCAGGAAGACCCAGACCACCACGCCCCACGAGAGGGCGAAGAAGAGCACGAAAACATGCGCGGCGACCAGGGCTACGACGCCTTGGGTGGTCGGCAGTTTGCCGTCGACCAGGTTGGCGGAGAAGGCCCAGGCCTCGAAGGCGAGGGCGATCGCCATTCCGGCCGAGCCGACGAGGGCGAGCGGACGGCGGCCCACCCGGTCGACGAGGACCATTGCGATCACGGTGCCGATGATGTTGATGATCGATGTGGTGAACGAGTAGAGGAACGAGTCGGTCGGGTCGATGCCGACGGACTGCCACAGCGTGGACGAGTAGTAGAAGGCGACATTGATGCCGACGAGCTGCTGGAAGACGGAGAGTCCGATACCGACCCAGACGATGGGCAGGAAGCCGAAGCCGCCCAGCAGGTCCTTGAAGGTCGACTTGTGCTCGCGGCGCATCGCGAGGTCGATCTCGGCGACCCGGGCGTCCAGGTCGACGTGCTTGCCCTCGACCTCGTTGAGCACCTCCTTGGCCTTGTCCTTCCTGCCCACGGAGATCAGGAAGCGGGGGGACTCGGGGATCGCGAAGGACAGCAGTCCGTAGAGCACCGCCGGTACGACCATGACGCCGAGCATCCATTGCCATGCCTCGAGCCCGCCGATGACACCGCGCTGCTCGCCGTCGGCGAACTGCAGGATGGCGTAGTTCACCAGCTGGGAGATGGCGATGCCGATGACGATGGCGGCCTGCTGGAAGGAGGCGAGCCGGCCGCGGTAGGCGGCGGGAGAGACCTCGGCGATATAGGCCGGGCCGATGACCGAGGCCATGCCGATCGCGAAGCCGCCGATGATGCGCCAGAAGGCGAGGTCCCAGAGGGCGAAGGGAAGGGCGGAGCCGACCGCGCTGATGGTGAAGAGCGCGGCGGCGATCTGCATACAGCGGATGCGGCCGATGCGGTCGGCGATCCGGCCGGCGGTGGCGGCGCCGATGGCGCAGCCGATCAGGGCGATGGCGATGACCTGGGCGAGCGTTCCGGAGCCGATGTCGTAGCGGTCCCGGATGGCCTCGACAGCGCCGTTGATGACCGAGCTGTCGTAACCGAAGAGGAAGCCGCCCATCGCGGCGGCGGCCGTGATGAAGACGACATGGCCGAGATGCTCGGGATGAGCCTCTCGGGCTCCCGATGCCGGGGGCTTCGCAATGCTGGTCACAACTACTCCTGGGGCCGTCCGGCTACGTCGCCGGGCGTGAGGGGCGGGGCGAGCCGTTCACGTGGTGCACAACTTCTATCGCTCACCACTTGAAGGTAAAAGCGACGTTGCAGAGACTATTCGTTCAAGTTTCGAAGTCAACCCCTCGTCCAGAATCGGTTTACTGCGCAGCTGTACCGCTCTGCACCGATGCAGGTTCAAGAGTTGAAGAGTTTGTGAAGGTTGTGTCAGCGCAGGCGCTGGCTGATGACCTTGGAAACACCATCACCCTGCATGGAGACGCCGTACAGCGCGTCCGCGACCTCCATCGTCCGCTTCTGGTGCGTGATCACGATCAGCTGCGAGGACTCCTGGAGCTCCTGCATGATCCGGATCAGCCGCTGGAGGTTGGTGTCGTCGAGCGCCGCCTC
This sequence comes from Streptomyces sp. NPDC019890, assembly GCF_044903445.1. Classification (NCBI taxonomy): domain Bacteria; kingdom Bacillati; phylum Actinomycetota; class Actinomycetes; order Kitasatosporales; family Streptomycetaceae; genus Streptomyces; species Streptomyces sp. NPDC019890. Next base: position 81,624 of record NZ_JBJDQK010000003.1, read on the forward strand.
GACCTCGTCCATCACATAGAACGGGCTCGGCCGGGCCTTGAAGATCGACACCAGCATCGCGACGGCGGTCAGCGACCGCTCGCCGCCCGACAGCAGCGAAAGACGCTTGACCTTCTTGCCCGGCGGCCGGGCCTCGACGTCCACGCCCGTGGTGAGCATGTTGTCGGGATCGGTCAGAATCAGCCGCCCCTCACCGCCGGGGAAGAGCCGCGAGAAGACGCCCTCGAACTCACGCGCCGTGTCCCGGTACGCATCGGTGAAGACCTGCTCGACGCGCTCGTCGACCTCCTTGATCACCTGGAGGAGGTCGGCCCGCGTCTTTTTGAGGTCTTCGAGCTGCTCGGAGAGGAACTTGTGGCGCTCCTCCAACGCGGAGAACTCCTCCAGGGCGAGCGGATTCACCTTCCCGAGCTGCTGATAGGCCCGTTCGGCGGACTTGAGGCGCTTCTCCTGCTCGCCGCGTGCGAAAGGTTTCGGCTGGTTGCGCGGATGCTCAGGGTCATCGGGCAAGTCCTCTCCCTCGGCGGGCGGTGACGGCGGCACCAGCTGGTCGGGCCCGTACTCCGCGATCAGCCCGGCCGGTTCCACGCCGAGCTCCTCCAGGGCCTTCGTCTCCAGCTGCTCGATCCGCAGCCTCTTCTCCGCCCCGAGCACCTCGCCGCGGTGAACCGAATCCGTGAGTTTGTCGAGCTCGCTCTTGAGGTCGCGGCCCCGGTTTCGGGCGGCGCTGAGGTTCTGTTCGCGCTCGGCCTTGGCCGCTTCGGCCGTGGCCCGCTCCGCCTCGGCGCGCACCAGCGAGACCTCGACATGCGCCAGCAGCTGGCGGGCGCCGCTCGCCACCGCGGACGCGACCTCGGCCTCGTGGCGCAGTCGCGCGCGCCGCTGCTCCGCCCGTGCCCGTGCCTCGCGCTCGGCGCGCGCTCCCCGGTCGAGCGCGTCGGCACGCCCCGCGAGCCCCTTGACGCGCTCCTCGTGCGTACGGACCTGGAGGCGGGCCTCCATCTCGGTCTGGCGTGCGTTGGCGCCGTCGGCGGCGAGCCGGTCGCGTACATGCGTGTCGGGCTCCTCCTCCACCGGGGTCTCCTCGGCGACGAGCAGCCGTTCGGCCAGCTCCTCGGCCTCCTCCCGCGCCCGCTCCAGAGCCTCCTGGGCCCTGGCGACGGCCGCGGTCGTCCGCTCGGCCTCGCCCGCGGCGCCGCGCGCCTGCCCGGCGAGCCGCCCCAGCTGCCCGGACACCGCCGACTTCTCGCGGTCGGCGGCCCGCCGGCGCTCGCCCAGCTCCTCCACCAGCGCGGCACATTCAGTGCGCCGGGCGGCGGCCTGCTGCTGCGCGGTGGCCAGTTCCTCGCACCGGAGGGCCAGCTCCTCCAGCTCGGCGGCGGCCTCGTCGACGGATGCCTGCACCTCGATCAGGCTCGGCGCTCCGGCGGAGCCGCCCTGTGCGAAGTGCGCGCCGAGGACATCGCCCTCGGCGGTCACCGCGGTGAGTTCGGGCCGCGCGTAGACCAGATCCTCGGCGTCCTCCAACGTCCCGACGACGACCATGCCCCGCAGCAGCCTGCGCACGGCGGGCATCAGCTCATCGGGCCCGCGCACCAGATCGGCGGCGTACACAGCGCCGTCCTCATGTCCGGTCGGCGGTACGGATTCGGGGGCACCGCCCAGCAGTATCGCGGCGCGCCCCGAGTCGGTCTTGCGCAGCAGCCGCAGCGCCTCGGCCGCCGTGGCCGGGTTCGACACGGCCACGGCGTCGGCGGCCGCGCCCAGTGCCGCCGCGACCGGGACCTCATGACCGGGGGCCACCGTGAGGAGTTCGGACGCCGGGCCCAGCAGCCCGCTCAGCCGGTCCTTCGCGGCGAGCAGCGCGCCGGTGCCGTCTTTGCGGCGCAGCCCCAGGGCGAGCGCCTCGCGGCGGGCGGCCACGGCGGCACGCCCCCGTTCGGCAGCGGTGAGCGCCTCACGGGCCGCACTCAGCGCGGCCTCGGCCTCGGCCAGTTCACGCTTGGCCGCATCGTGCTGCTCGCCGAGCGCGGAGTCGTCGGCGTCAAGGCCGTCGACCTCGGCCTTGAGCTGCTCGTACTCCTCCTGAGCGGCGACCGCACGCTCCTGTGCCTCGTCGCGGGCGGCGGCCAAACGGTCGATCTCGGCCTGGGCGGAACCGGCCCGCGAACGGGCGGCATTGACCTGACCGCCCAGCCGGGCAAGGCCCTCGCGCCGGTCGGCGATCGCCCGCGCCACATCCTTGAGCCGCCGTTCCTCGACCAGGAGTTCGCGCTCCAGCTCGGCGCGGTGCGCGACGGTGTCCTCCAGCGCGCGCTCGGCCGCCTCCAGCGCGGCCTCCAGCTCCGCCTCCTGCTCACGGATCCTGGCGGCCTCGCGCTCCATGTCCTCCGGGTCGCGGCCGCGCCGCTCGTCGGACGGCGCCGCGGTGGCGCTCTTGACCCGCGCGTCGGCGAGCGAGATCGTGCCGCGCACCCGCTCGGCCAGCTGGGAGAGCTCGTACCAGCTCTGCTGTGCCCGCTGCAGCCGCGGCGCGAGGCGACGTACCTCGTCCTCCAGCTCCGCCTCGCGGCTCAGCGCGGCCTTGAGCTCCGCCTCGGCCGCGTCCTTGCGCTCCTTGAGCGCCGCCTCGTCGGCGATCTCGCTGCGCAGCGCCTCGCGGAGCCGTACGAGATCGTCGGCGAGCAGTCGCAGCCGGGCATCGCGCAGATCGGCCTGGATGACGGCGGCCCGCCGGGCGACCGCGGCCTGTCGCCCCAGCGGCTTGAGCTGACGCCGCAGTTCGTCGGTCAGATCCTGTACGCGGGCGAGGTTGGCCTGCATCGCGTCCAGCTTCCGCAGCGCCTTCTCCTTGCGCTTGCGGTGCTTGAGAACGCCCGCGGCCTCCTCGATGAAGGCCCTGCGCCCCATCGGATCGGCGTGCAGTACGGAGTCGAGCTGGCCCTGTCCGACGATGACGTGCATCTCGCGGCCGATACCGGAGTCGGACAGCAGTTCCTGGATGTCGAGCAGCCGGCAGGTGTCGCCGTTGATCTGGTACTCGCTGCCGCCGTTGCGGAACATGATCCGCGTGATGGTGACCTCGGCGTAGTCGATGGGCAGCGCGCCGTCGGAGTTGTCGATGGTGAGGGAGACCTCGGCGCGCCCGAGCGGGGGCCGACCGGTCGTCCCGGCGAAGATGACGTCCTCCATCTTGCCGCCGCGCAGCGACTTGGCTCCCTGCTCGCCCATGACCCAGGAGAGGGCGTCCACCACGTTCGACTTGCCGGAGCCGTTGGGGCCCACGACACAGGTGATGCCCGGCTCGAAGCGCAGCGTCGTCGCGGAGGCGAAGGATTTGAACCCGCGCAGGGTCATGGCCTTGAGGTGCACGCAGCCGGACTCTACCTTTCCCTCGCGGTTTCACCCATGAACGTGCAGGGCACATCAGACGTTAAGAATGAGCCGCCGGGGTGGGACGGCAAAGAAAGAAGGGACGCCGAAGCGTCCCTTGCACATCTTGAGCGATGATTCTCCAGCGATCGCCGGCTCAGGTGAGCGCAGGCTCAGCCTGAGGTACGTCGATGTCGATGCCGTCAAGCAACGACTCTCCAGGGTGCTTGGCGACGGCAGCGTTGAGCGCGTCATTCTCGGACTGGATCCGTACAAGCTCGGATTCAAGGTCCTGGACGCGCTGCTGAAGCCGTCGCATCTCGGCGAGGAGTCGCGGGTCGGAACCGCCGACGTAACCGAGAAGCGCCTTTGCCATGATGGATGGTCCTCCACACTGAGTGACCGACCGAATGCGGTGTGGGTCGTGAGGGATTCGCACCCGCGGTGCTCGGCAGTGCTTGTTACTGCTGATATCACTGCGGTTCTTACTGCCAAACAGCTAAGGTGCGCGGGGCTTCCAGAGTCTCACCAAAAAGTTTGACGGTCAACACGATCACGCCCGGCATCAACGGGCAAACCCGGGGGCATATGGCCGCTGAACATGCGGCGCAGCCTCATCTGCGGGGCCCTGGGGGCGTAGAGATCATTCTTAATGCCGCAGCCTGGCACGACAACCCCTTCTTGGCAACCACCAGGCGATTTCCGCCCCCGGCGGGTGCCGACGGCAGCTGAGCAGCGCCGCTCACGGCATGAAATTGCGTGGTTACCTCAGCGGATCGCGAAGCCGTCGTAGCCGCCGCGCGGGGTGTCCCAGATCTCCGTGACACCGTCTACCCGCCCGGGTGTGTCGTCGGAACGCAACCACTCCAGCAGACGGTGGCAATTCTCACGTGGCCCTTCGGCAACAACCTGCACCCGGCCGTCGTCCAGATTGACGGCGAATCCCGTAAGGCTTCCGATCTCCAGTGCATTGGCCCTGGTGAACCAGCGGAAGCCCACTCCCTGTACTCGGCCGCGTACCCAGGCAGTGAGCCGTGCAACATCATTCATGGCTGCAAGGTAACGGCCCAAATGCTCTCGAAGCACTTCGTCCCCACGCGTCATGGCGTACAGTCCCGTCGGAATGAGCCTCACTCGAATGGGTGAGTGAGTTTGACGTCTGACCGTCGAGCTTCGTCGAGCATGAGGAAGGCACAGCAGATGGGACGCCATCGTCGCTCCACCGCTGCACCCGCCGCGCACGATTACGCGGACGGTACGGAACGCAGTCACCGGGGTGGTGCACGCCGGAAGAAGCGGGCGGGCATACCCGTACGCACCGGGCTGCTCGGTGCGTCTGCGGCCATGGCGGTAGGCGCTGTCGCCGTCGCGTCCGGCCTGCTGCCTGGCGGCGACACATTCAATGTCAGCGGCGACAGCGAGCCGAGCGGGCAGATACGCACCGAGGGCTCCGCGAAGCTGCAGACCCAGGGCGACGCCAGCGCCGAGCCGACGAACAGCGTCTCGGCATCCCCGAGCCGGACCGCGCCGCGCCCGCAGGCACCGTCGAAGACCCCCTCCCCCACGCCGACCAAGCCATCGGCCACTCCGTCGAAGCAGACGAAGGCCCCGGTGGCGGAGCAGAAGACGAAGAGCGCGAGCCCGACACGCACCGAGACGCGCGCCCCCGTCCGCTCCGCCGTGCGCAAGCCCGTCACCTCCACCGCGACGGCCGCCGAGGCCGAGGTCCTGACCCTGGTGAACAAGGAGCGCGCGAAGGTGGGCTGCAGCCCGGTGCGCCCCGATGACTCACTGGCCGACCTCGCCGGGAACTTCAGCTCGGACATGGCCACGCGCGGCTTCTTCGACCACACCGACCCCGACGGGGACTCGCCCTGGGACCGCGCCGCGCAGGTGGGCATCCAGGGTCTCGGAGGCGAGAACATCGCCCGTGGTCAGGCCGACGCGGCTGCGGTGATGAACTCCTGGATGAACAGCGACGGTCACCGCGCGAACATCCTGAACTGCGACTACAAGACGCTGGGCGTCGGTGTGGTCATGGGCGACGGCGGCCCCTGGTGGACCCAGGATTTCGGCTTCTGAACACGTAGAACACAGCACACGCAGTGGAAGGGCCCGTCACCTGGGTGACGGGCCCTTCTGCTGTGTACGGCCGCGTATGTGTACGGCCGCGTTCGGCGTCAGGCGTCGACGGCCGCCCGGCCTGCGATGAACGTACGAGCGGTCTCCGCCACCCGGCCGCCGAGGTGCTGCGCGGTCGCGATGTCGGCCTTGTGCACGCCCTCCGGACCCTCGTCGGAGTTCGTCTGGGCACCGGCTCCGAAGGAGAAACCGAGGCGGTTGAGGTCGTGCTCGGAGCCGTCCGTGGAGTTCCATCCGGGCTTCAGTCCGAGGTTCACCCAGTGCATGCCGTGCTGGGCGGCGAGCGTCGCGAAGTACTGCAGCGTGTGCAGCTTGTCGCCGCTCTTGGAGGCGGAGTTGGAGAAGCCGGCCGCCAGCTTGTCCTTCCAGGCGTCGGTGAACCAGCGCTTGGAGGAGTCCTCGGCGAACTGGTGGAAGGCGCCGGATGCGGTCCCCATGTAGGTGGGTGACCCGAAGACGATGGCGTCGGAGCCGTCGAGCAGCTCCCACTGGGCCTCGTCGATCTCGTCGACCTTGATCAGGTGGACGGTGGCGCCGGCGGCGGCCGCACCGTCACGGACGGCCTCGGCGATGACGGCGGTGTGGCCGTAGCCAGAGTGATAGGCGATCGAGACAACAGGCGTGGTCACGGTAGGGGCTCCTCGAAGGCGATGTGCTCGTCGTTGGCGACACCAGAGAAACACTAACCTTTAGAAAGCGCAACCCATTGGTTAGCGCTGCGCGCGAGTATGGTTGCTGTATGGAGACGAGCGAGACCAGCACCCGGGAAGAGAGCGGCGGAGTCTGTCCGGACGGCGATCTCGCCTTTGACGTGTTCTCCCGCAGCTGTCCCTCGCGCGGCACGCTGGAGGACGTCACCGGCAGATGGGGCAGCCTCACGATCGGAGCGCTGCACGACGGCACGTTCCGCTTCAACGAGCTGCGCCGCCGGGTCGACGGCGTGAGCGAGAAGATGCTGTCCCAGACCCTGCACGCCCTGGAGCGCGACGGTCTCGTACGACGGGAGGCGCAGCCGACGAACCCGCCGCGGGTCGACTACGAGCTCACCCCACTGGGGCAAGAGGTCGCCGAGCGGCTACTGGGTCTCATCCACTTCGTGGAGGGCCGGATGCCCGAGGTGCTTGCGGCGCGGGAGCGTTACGACGAGATGCGCGAGGGCCTCGGCAGCCGCTGACAGCGCGGGCAGAAGTAGCTGGAACGGTTCATCCAGGCGCGTCGGCGCATCGGGGTGCCGCAGCGGCGGCAGGGCTCGTCCTCGCGGCCGTACGCGTCCAACGACCGGTCGAAATAGCCTGATTCGCCGTTCACGTTCACATACAGGCTGTCGAAGCTGGTGCCGCCGACAGCCAGGGCCGCGTTCATCACGTCCCGTACATGACAGAGCAGTTCGACGGAGCGGGGGCGGGCGAGAGAGGCCGTGGGGCGCTCGTAGTGCAGTTTCGCCCGCCAGAGCGCCTCGTCCGCGTAGATGTTCCCCACGCCGCTGATCAGCGACTGGTCGAGGAGCGCGCGCTTGATCGTCGTACGGCGCAGCCGCAGCGCGGTGTGGAAGGCCGCGTCGTCGAAGGCCGGGTCGAGCGGATCGCGAGCGATGTGCGCGATGACGTCGGGCAGCCCTTCGGGGGTGTTGTCGTGCAGCGAAAGCCCGCCGAAGGTGCGCTGGTCGACAAAGCGCAGCTCGGTGCCGAGACCGTCGTCGAAACGGATCCGGATGCGCAGGTGCTTCTCGTCGGCGGCGTCCTCGGGCTGTACGAGCAGCTGGCCGCTCATGCCGAGGTGGCCGAGGACCGAGGCGTCCGTGTCCGCGAGCGGCAGCCAGAGGTATTTGCCGCGGCGGCGGGCGATGCCGACGCTGTGGCCCCTGAGGCGGGCCGCGAAGTCCTCGGCGCCGGCTGTATGACGCCGGACCGCCCGCGGGTGCAGGATCTGTACCTCGGCGATCGTCCGTCCGCTGACCCAGCGCTGGAGTCCGCGACGTACGACTTCGACCTCGGGCAGCTCGGGCACGGGGCTCCTTCACACTCTCGCGATGACGCCCGCAGCGTACCTCTCGCCACTGACAGCGAAACCAGTGAGGCCCCTGCGCTCCTGGGGAGCGAGGGGCCTCACGGGAGGAAGCGGAAACGTGGACTCAGGCAGTGGCCCGGTCCGCGGAACCGGTGGTCGAAGGGGCGTCGGCGGCCCCTTCGCCATCAGCAGCGGTCGCGTCGGCCGCCACCCGGGCCTCAGCCTCGGCTTCGGCAGCCTCGGCCTCGGCAGCTTTGGCTTCGGCCTCGGCTTCGGCCTTCGCGGCAGCCGCGCGCTCGTCCGCGGCGGCACGGATCTCCCGCCATGCGGACTCCGCCGCCTGCTGCTCCGCTTCCTTCTTGCTGCGGCCGGTGCCGGTGCCGTACGAGACACCACCGACGCGGGCGGCAGCAGTGAAGGTCTTCTCGTGGTCCGGGCCGGTCTCGGTGACGAGATACTCCGGTACTCCGAGCCCCTCGGCGGCCGTGAGCTCCTGGAGGCTGGTCTTCCAGTCCAGGCCGGCGCCAAGGTTCGAGGACTTCTCGATCAGTGGGTCGAAGAGCCGGTGCACCAGCTCGGACGCCGCTTCGAGGCCCTGATCGAGATAGACCGCGCCGATCACCGCTTCCAGGGTGTCGGCGAGGATGGACGCCTTGTCCCGGCCGCCCGTGCCCTCTTCGCCCCGGCCGAGCCGGATGAAGAGGCCGAGCTCAAGGCCACGACCGACCTCCGCCAGCGCACGCGAATTGACCACCGCGGCCCGCAACTTGGCCAGCTGGCCCTCGGGCAGGTCGGGGTGGGTTCGGTACAGCGTGTCGGTGACCACCAGGCCGAGCACCGAATCCCCGAGGAATTCGAGCCGCTCGTTGGTGGGCAGACCGCCGTTCTCGTACGCGTACGAACGGTGGGTCAGCGCACGCACCAGAAGGGCGGACTCGAGGTGATACCCGAGCCGCCCTTCCAGAAGCGTGTGGGACGAGGCTGCGTTGGCTGTGTTTACTGCGTCTGCCTGCTTCTTGGCATTGGACAGCTCAGACATCGGGCCTCTCACCAGCCGCTCAGACCTCGAGGACCTGGCGCTTGTTGTAGGTGCCGCAGCTCGGGCACGCGATGTGCTGCTGCTTCGGCTCCTGGCAACGCTCACACGAAACCAGGGTGGGGACCGCAGCCTTCCACTGCGACCGGCGGTGGCGCGTGTTGCTGCGCGACATCTTCCGCTTCGGAACAGCCACGGCTACTTCTCCTGCTTCTCGTCGACGCCCGCTTCGGCGCCGCCCATGTTGTCCTTCTCGCCGTCCTGAATGGTCTCGGCGAGTCCCTGCAGTGCCGCCCAACGGATGTCGACGGCGTCATGGTGGTGGCCGGGGTTCTCGTCCAGCCTGATCCCGCAGTCGGGGCACAGGCCGGCACAGGTCTCCCGGCACACCGGCTGCATCGGCAGTGCGAGCACCACCGCATCACGCAGCACGGGTTCGAGGTCGAACAGGCCGTCCTCGAGAAAGAGCCTGTCTTCGTCCTCGGCGTCGTCGACCGGCTCCGCAGTGCGACTGCGGCCCCGGTCATCGGCGTCGGGGTACGAAAACATCTCCTGGAAGTCCGCCGCGACCTCTTGGCGCAGCGGCTCCAGACACCTTACGCACTCCCCCTCGGCCGTCGCACGGGCGGTGCCTGTGACAAGCACACCTTCCATCACCGACTCCAGGCGGAGGTCGAGTTCCACGGGCGCGCCTTCCGGCACGCCGATGACCCCTTCGATACCGAAGTCCTTGGGGGCATCCGCCGAGCGGGTCAGCCGCTGGAGCGCGCCGGGACGCCGGCCCAGCTCGTGCGTGTCGAACACGAGGGGGTTGCGGTGGTCGAGGCGGGCGTTCAGGGCTCTTCCTGCTTTCGGATCGTGGGGAGGGGCCGTCCCGGTTCGGAGTCGAAACGGGCAGCCAGGATCGCCGGAGTACGCGCGACCGAAGAGCCAGGATACTGGACGGGCCGCCTGAGACCCAATCCGGTGCTTCCCGGCCCCGAGGGGTACGGGGCTCAGCGCCCCTGTTCGTAACGGCGCAGCTGTTCCAGGTCGATCATGCTGGTGTCGAACAGGCTGGTCTCGTCGAGGGCGGCGCCCTGCTGCTGGACCTGCTGCTGCGACGGGTCGGGCATCGGCTGCTGGTAGACGTACGGGTCCTGCTGGGCGTACAGCTGCTGGTCGTAGCCCTGCTGCTGGTACGCGGCGTACGGATCCTGCTGATAGCCGGCGTACACCTCCTGCGGCGCTCCCCCATAGCCTCCGGCATGCGAGGTGCCCCCGGCGTACGGATCCTGCTGGGCCGCGATCTGGGGCTGCGGGTCGGCCTGCGGCTGGTACTGGTGCTGCTGGGCCGGGACCTGCGCCTGGGGCTGCGGCTCGGCATGCTCCGCGAGACCGGCCAGATAGTCGGCGTCGCTCGCGTGGTGCTGCGTGCCCGCGGCGTCCTGGGCGGCCATGTGCTCGCCGAGGGCGTCACTGGTGGTGCGGCCGTGCAGCTTCTGTCGGCCGCGGCCGACCGCGTCGAGGGTCTTGGAGAGCACGGCCTCGAAGGCGCCGAGCTTGGCGTCGACGTACTCGTCGGCGCGCTGGATGAGCGTCTGCGGGTCCGCGCTGTACTCCGGGGCGTCCTCGTCGGCGTACCCCTGCTCGTCCAGCCCGGGGCCGCGGCCGAGCAGCTTCTCGCGGCCCCGGTCGACGGAGCCGATGGTCTTGGTCAGGACGACCTCGAAGTTGGCGAGCTTGGAGTCGACGTAGTCGTCGGCCTCGGCGCGGATCTCCTCCGCGTCCCGGCGGGCCTCGGCGAGGATACGGTCCGCCTCCTCCTGGGACTGGCGGGCGACCTGGGTGTCCGAGATCAGCGAGCCGCGCTCGGCGTGGGCGGTCTCGATGATCCGCTCGGCCTCCTGACGGGCCTGCTCCACCAGCTGCTCACGGCCGCCGATCAGCTCCTGGGCCTGGGCCAGCGAGCCCGGGAGTGCCTGACGGACCTCTTCGAGCATGGCGAGCAGCTCGGCGCGGTTCACGACGCAGGAAGCCGACATGGGCATGGACCGCGCGCTGCCGACCGCCTCGACGATCTCGTCGAGCTTCTTCTGGACGTCCACCGTGGTTCGCCACTCTCTGCCTGATGTGAGCCGGACGGGACGACTGTACGGGCAGTCGGCGCCCGTCCGACACCGGGTGATGGACTGTCAGTTCATCACTTCTCGGCGAGGCGCCGGACCAGGGCCTCGTGCACCACCGGAGGCAGCAGGTGGGAGACGTCACCGCCCCACGCGGCGACCTCCTTCACCAGGCTGGAGGAGAGGAAGCTGTAGGTGGGGTTGGTCGGGACGAACAGCGTCTCGACACCCGAGAGGCCGTTGTTCATCTGGGCCATCTGCAGCTCGTAGTCGAAGTCGCTGACGGCCCGCAGACCTTTGACGATGGCCGGGATGTCGCGCTGCTTGCAGAAGTCGACGAGGAGGCCGTGGTGGGACTCCACCACGACGTTTCCGTACTCGCCGGTGACCTGGCGGATCAGGTCCATCCGCTCTTCCACCGTGAAGAGTCCCTGTTTGGACTGGTTGATCATCACCGCGACATGTACGACGTCGTACAGCTTGGAAGCGCGGGCAATGATGTCGAGGTGTCCATTGGTGATGGGGTCGAATGACCCCGGACAGACTGCGCGGCGCAACTGAAGTCCCTCGCTCTCCGGTCCGTTCATCGTGCGTCTTCGCACGTAGAGGCGGCGCGACCGTACCAAAGCGTGCCCTCGCCGTAACGACGGGCCCGCAGTGGCTCAAAACCCTGTGGCCACACGAACTCGCCGCCTCTGGTGCTGCGCTCCACGGTGGCGACAGCATCGTCCGCGAGCCAGCCCTGAGTGTGGAGTGTGAGCAGAATCTCGCGAAGATCGTCGTCGGTGACGGCGTACGGAGGGTCCAGGAAGACCACGTCGTACGGAGCCTCGGGGGCCGGACCCGTCACGATCTGTTCCGCTTTGCCGGTACGGACTTCGGCGCCGGGCAGTCCCAGCGCACGGACGTTCTCGCGGACGATGCGGGCGGCTCGGCTGTCGGCCTCGACGAGCAGGGCGTGGGACGCGCCGCGGGAGAGTGCCTCCAGGCCGACGGCGCCGGAGCCGGCGTACAGATCGGCGATGCGGATACCGCTGAAGGTGCCGAGCAGCGACTCCCAGCTGGAGAAGAGCCCCTCGCGAGCGCGGTCGGAGGTGGGGCGGGTGCCGGTGCCGGGCGGGACGGCGATACGGCGTCCGCCGGCCGCACCGGCGATCACGCGGGTCATCTGAGTCTGACGTCCTTCGAGCCGGAGGCGGATGTGCTTGAACGAGCGGATGTGCTTAAACGATAGGCCGTCGCTCAGGTTCAGCGCGCTCGTATCGCGCTTCCGTCAGTTCAGCCCTTGTCGAGGTACTGCTCGCGCTCCGTGTCGAGCAACGCGTCCAGCGCCGTACGCAGCTCGGGCAGCTGCTCAAGATCCGGATCCGCGGTGACGATCGCGACGGCCTCCTCCCGGGCGGCCGCGATGACCTCCTCGTCGTCGATGACGGTGAGCATCCGCAGCGAGGAGCGCACGCCGGACTGGGCCTGGCCCAGCACATCGCCCTCACGGCGCTGTTCCAGGTCGATACGGGAGAGCTCGAAGCCGTCCAGTGTGGCGGCGACCGCGCCGAGCCGGGCCCGGGCCGGAGCGGCCTCGGGCATTTCGGTGACGAGGAGACAGAGCCCGGGCGCCGCGCCACGGCCGACCCGGCCGCGGAGCTGGTGCAGCTGCGAGACCCCGAACCGGTCCGCGTCCATGATCACCATGGCGGTGGCGTTGGGGACGTTCACACCGACCTCGATGACGGTGGTGGCGACCAGGACGTCCACATCGCCCGCGGCGAAGCGGCGCATGACGTCGTCCTTGTCGTCGGGCTGCATCCGGCCGTGCAGCACCTCGACACGCAGCCCCTTCAGAGGGCCCGCCGCGAGCTGCTCGGCGATCTCCAGCACGGCCAGCGGCGGGCGCTTCTCGGCCTCGTCCTCGGCGGACTTCTTCTTCGGCTCGTCCTCGCCGTCGCCGATGCGGGGACACACGACATACGCCTGATGGCCGTTCTCCACCTCTTCGCGCACCCGCTCCCAGGCACGCGCCAGGAAGTGCGGCTTGTCCTGCGCCGGGACCACATGGCTGGCGATCGGCGAACGCCCGGCCGGCAGCTGGTCCAGCACCGAGGTCTCCAGATCGCCGAAGACCGTCATGGCGACCGTACGAGGAATGGGGGTGGCCGTCATGACCAGCAGATGCGGCGGCTGCTTGCCCTTGGAGCGCAGCGCGTCACGCTGCTCCACGCCGAAGCGGTGCTGCTCGTCCACGACGACCAGCCCCAGATCGTGGAACTGCACCTTGTCCTCGATCAGCGCATGCGTGCCGATCACGATCCCGGCCTCACCGGTCACCAGATCGAGCAGCGCCTGCCGGCGCGCGGCGGCGCCCATCGAGCCGGTCAGCAGCACCACCTTGGTGGCGTGCTCGGCCCCGCCGAGCATCCCGCCCTCGGCGAGCTCGCCCATCATCTCGGTGATCGAGCGGTGGTGCTGCTGGGCGAGGACTTCGGTGGGCGCGAGCATGGCCGCCTGACCGCCGGCGTCGACGACGGTGAGCATCGCGCGCAGCGCCACCATCGTCTTGCCGGAGCCGACCTCGCCCTGGAGGAGACGGTGCATCGGGTGCTCGGTCGCCAGGTCGTCGAAGATCTCCTTGGTGACCTTCTGCTGGCCCTCGGTGAGGGTGAAGGGCAGCTTGGCGTCGAAGGCGTCGAGCAGGCCGTCCGGCCTGGGCTTGCGCGCCACGGCGGGCAGTTGCGTGTCGGCGTACCGACGGCGGGCGAGCGCCACCTGGAGGACGAAGGCCTCGTCCCATTTCAGGCGGTCGCGCGCGCCGGCGATGTCCGCCTTGGTGTGCGGGCGGTGGATCTTCAGCAGGGCCTCGGGAAGCGGAAGGAGGCCGCGGCCCGCGCGCAGCGCCTCGGGCAGCGGGTCGGCTGCCTCCCGGGCGCTCGGCAGCACGGCGTCGACCGCCTTGGCGATCTTCCAGGACTCCAGCTTGGTGGTGGCCGGGTAGATCGGGATGAGGGCTCCGGCCCAGGAGTCGACGGCCTCGTCACTGTCTCCGGTGAGCAGTTCGTACGCAGGGTGGGCGAGCTGCAGCCTGCGGTTGAAGACGGACACCTTCCCGGCGAACATCGCGCGGGTGCCGGGCAGAAGATCCTTGTGCGGTTTGTGGACGCCCTTGCCGAAGAAGACCAGTTGCAGCTGACCGCTGCCGTCCGTGATGACGACCTCAAGACGCTGGCCCCTGCCCTTGGCTCCGCTGAAGGTCAGCACGCGCGCGCTCGCGACCTGTGCCACCACCGTGACATGCTCGTCCAGCGGCAGCTCGGACAGGAGCGTGAGCTCGCCCCGCTCCGCATACCTGCGCGGATAGTGGTGCAGCAGATCGCCGAGGGTGTGCAGGTCGAGATGCTCGGCCATCACCTTCGCGGTGGCGGGGCCGAGCGTCTTCTTGAGGGGTTCGTCGAGCGCGGGCACGCGATCCATTGCACACCACACCACTGACAGACGTCGCGCACCTGTGGATAACCGCTGGTCACCACCGTGCCGCGGCCCCTAGGATGACGCGACTTCCCACGTCTCCCCGCGATCACCGCCCACGGGATCGCCCGACCCGCGCCGTCGTCCGTCCCCCCACCGGCGCTGTGACGATGACTGCTGATCAGACACCGCACACCTTCCAGGTCGACCTGCGCGGCCTGGTGGATCTGCTCTCCCATCACCTCTACTCGAGCCCCAAGGTCTATCTGCGCGAGTTGCTGCAGAACGCCGTGGACGCGATCACGGCCCGGCGCGCCGAACAGCCGGACGCGCCCGCGCAGGTGCGGTTGTTCGCCGACGACGGACGGCTGCGCGTCGAGGACTCCGGCATCGGCCTGACCGAGAAGGACGTGCACAGCCTGCTCGCCACCATCGGCCGCAGCTCCAAGCGCGACGGTCTGGAGTCGGCGCGGGCCGAGTTCCTCGGGCAGTTCGGCATCGGGCTGCTCGCCTGTTTCGTCGTCGCCGCGGAGATCCGCGTGGTCAGCAGATCGGCCCGGACGCCGGACGCGCCACCCGTGGAGTGGGCGGCGCGCGACGACGGTTCGTACACCGTGCGGACCCTGCCGGACAGCGCGCACCCCGAGCCGGGGACGACCGTGCATCTGACCGCCCGGCCCGGCAGCGGCGACTGGCTGACCGAGGAGCGGGTGCTGGCGCTCGCCCGCGATTTCGGTTCCCTGCTGCCGTACGACGTACGGGTCGGCGAGACAGCCGTGACCGAGCTGCCGGCGCCCTGGGACCGTCCTTATCCCGGTCCATCGGCCCGCCGGGTGGCACTCGCGCGCCACTGCCACGACCTCTTCGGCTTCAGCCCGCTCGACTCGGTCGACCTCAATCTGCCGGTCGCCGGGGTGCGCGGGGTGGCGTATGTCCTGCCGTCCGCCGTCAGCCCGGCCCAGCGCTCCGGTCACCGTGTGCACTTGAAGGGCATGCTGCTCACCGACCGTGCCGATGAACTCCTGCCCGACTGGGCCTTCTTCGTACGCTGCGTCATCGACACCGACTCGCTGCGGCCCACCGCGTCGCGCGAGTCGCTGTACGCGGACGAGACGCTCGCGGCCGTACGGGAGGCGCTGGGCGGCCGGATCAGGGAGTGGCTGACGGGTCTTGCCGCGGGCGATCCCGAAAGGCTCGCGCAGTTCCTGTCGGTCCATCATCTGGGTGTGAAGTCCCTGGCCAGGCATGACACCGACATGCTGCGCACGATGCTGCCGTGGCTGCCGTTCGAGACCACGGACGGCCGGCTCTCGCTCGAGGAGTTCGCGCTGCGGCACCCCGTCGTGCACTTCACGCGCACGGTCGAGGAGTACCGGCAGGTCGCCCCGATAGCGTCGGCGCAGGGCATCGGGGTGATCAACGGCGGCTACACGTACGACACCGAGCTGGTCGAGCTGCTGCCCTCGGTCCGTCCCGGCACAGTGGTCGCCGAGCTCGACGCCGACACCGTCACCGCGCATCTGGACGCCGTCGATCCGGCCGAGGAGCTCGCTCTTGCGGGCTTTCTGGCCGCTGCCCGCGCCAAGCTCGACTCGCTCGGCTGCGATGTGGCGCTGCGCGCCTTCCACCCGCTGACCGTGCCCGCGCTGCATCTCGACGACCGGGCCGCCCGGCACGAACAGGCGCGTGCGGAGGCCGAGGAGCAGGCGGACGACCTGTGGGCGGGCATCCTCGGGTCGCTGCGCGGCAGCGCGCCACGGGCCCGCCTCGTGCTGAACCACCTCAACCCGCTGATCCGAAGGATCAGTTCACTCGACGACAAGGAGCTCGCCGGGACGGCGACGGAGGCGCTCTACGGGCAGGCCCTGCTGATGGCCCAGCGCCCGCTGCGCCCCGCCGACTCGGCGCTCCTCAACCGGGCCTTCATCGGGCTGCTCGAATGGGCCACCCACGATCAGGAGAACGGCCGATGAGCCTTGATGCGACGACGCTGCGTCAGGCCCTGTGGGACAACCACGAGGAGCCGGAGGGGCCGGCGCGCAACGCCCGCGCGGAGCGTCTTTTCGCCGAGATCGAGCAGCACGGCGACACCCAACTGCTCATCGACGGCCTGAACCATCTGATGCAGGTCTACAACTACAGCTCCGAGCCGGACAAGATGTTCGTCCCGTTCGCGCGGCTGCTGCGCATGTGGGAGCAGCGGCCCGAGGACTTCGACGGCCAGCAGATCCACAGTCTGTTCTGGAAGTTCAAGTGGGTCTCCAGCGGCATGATCGACCAGCCGCACATTCCGCTCGCCTCCATCGAGAAGTGGCAGGCCGAGATGGAGCACCGCTATCGGGTGGCCGGCCACTCCGAACGTGCCGTGCGCCAGGGCGAGCTCCGTATCGCACGCCACCTCGGCGACATGGAGCGCGCCGAGCGGGCCTACGGCGCCTGGCAGGCCGCCGACCGCGACGACAAGAGCGACTGCCGGGCCTGCGAGTTGCGCAACCAGGGCTCCTGGCAGGCGGACCGCGGTGCCGAGGCGGACGCACTGGAGACCTGGCGGCCGGTGCTGGAGGGCGAGTTCAGCTGCGCTCACGAGCCGCATGCGGTGCTCTCGTCCTCGCTGCTGCCACTGCTGCGCCTGGGCCGCGCCGAGGAGGCCCGCGCGCACCATCTGCGCGGCTACCGCCTCGTACGGCCCAAGGAGAGCATGCGCAGCGCCGTCGCCCAGCACGTCGAGTTCTGCGCGCTGACCGGCAATGAGGCACGCGGTCTCGAGATCCTCGCCGAGCGTCCCGCGTACTTCACGGACACCGGGGAGCCGAGCAGTCTGCTGGCCTTCCTGGCCGTCACGGCGCTGCTCACGGACCGGCTCACGGCGCTCGGTCACGGAGATCAGAGCCTGCCGGGTCCGGGCGGCCGCACCTGGAGCGCACGCGAACTCGCCGTGCACGCGCGCGAGGAGGCTCTCGCGCTGGCCGCGCGCTTCGACGGGCGCAACGGCAACGCGCATACGACGGCGACCATCCGCGAACGCATGGACCGCGCACCGCTGCTCGACCGGCTGCCCCTGGGTGTACGGTCCGCCCGTCCTGCGACGGTGCAGCCCCCCGCGGCCGTGGCTCAGGCCCCCGCGGCGTCCGATCTCGCCTCCCTGCTGGCCGAGGCCCGCCGGCTCTCCGAGGCTCAGCACCCGGACGCGCTGCCCGCATGGGCGGCCGTCGCGCGGGCGGCCGGCCAAGGGAACACCGAGCTCGGCGAGCGCGACCGGGCCGAGATCGACGAGCACCGGGCGATGGACCCGCGGGTGCCGGGGGCGGAGGCCGCCCAGCTGTTCCGTTCGGCGGCCGACCGGTACGAGGCGGCAGGCGAACCCGGGAAGGCCGCCGCGGCCGGGGCGAGGGCCGCGTATGCCATCTGCCTGGACGAACGCTCCGACGAGGCGCTGGCGGCCGTGGCCGAACCGGTCGCCCGGGCGCTCGCCCTGCACGCCGCAGGCTCCGCCACCGCGCGCCAGGCGGCCCATGCCCTGCTGTGCCGGGTCCGCATCCTCAGCGACCGTATCCAGCACGCCGAGGACACCGCAGCCGCGGTCACCGAGCTGGAGGAGGCCGTGCGCGAGCTCCTCGCCTTCACCGAGCCGCACCGCACGGAGCCCGGCGTCCGCACGGCCGTCGCCGAGGCGCTCTCCTTCCTCGGCAACATCAATGCGTTCCGGGGCGGCGCGGAGGGAGCGGCGGATTTGTACGCCCGCTCCGCCGAGGAGTACGTGGCGGCGGGCCGGCCCTGGTACGCGGTCGAGCCCGAGTCCCAGCTCGCCGGAGTGAGCCGCCATCTGGGCGACCTGGAGTCCGCGGAGCGCGCGTCCCGGGCCGCGCTGGAGCACGCGGCGCACTTCCCGGAGCCGGGCGGCCGCGCCAGGCTCCACCTCCAGCTCGTCGAAACCCTCGCCGACGCGGGCAAGCCCGAGGAGGCGGCGGAGCACGCCCTGGAGGCGGCGCACTGGGCCGACGAGGCGGGCGAGGGCACCGGCATCGGCGCATACGCGCGGCACAAGCTCGGCGGGTTCCTGCTGGAGCTCGGACGGGTGGACGAGAGCGCGGCGGTGCTGGAGGCCGTACTGCCCGACCTGACCGCGGACGACCACGGCGAGGGCATGATCGTGCAGACCCTGTGGTGGCTGGGCGACTGCCTGACCTCGCTGGGCGAGCCGCGGGAGGCAGCCGGGCACTGGCTGAAGGCGGCGGACATCGCTCAGGGGTGGCCGGAGCAGCGCGACCACGCGATGCTCGCGAATCTGGCGGGCCAGGCGCTGTACCGGGCCGAGCTCAACTCCGAGGCGGAGCTCGCCTATCAGCGTGCCGGCGAGCTCTGGCGCGGCCTCGGCGACATCCACGCGCTGGTGCGCACCCTGCGGGTGCGGGCGTGGATCGCGGTGCGCGAGGGGCAGGCGGGGCCGGAGGCTGCGCGCGAACTGATGACCGCGGCGGCGCACGAGTGCGAGCAGGCCGTCCCGTCGGCCGACCCTCAGGCTCGCGACCGCCTGCGTGCGGAGCTGGCCGACACGTACCGGCAGACGGCAGAGCTGATCGCGGACTCCTGCGAGGGAGAGCCGGGCGACGAGGACCCGGACGGCACGGCCCGTGCGGCGTACGAGGAGGCGGTGTCGTGCGCCGACAAGGCCGTCTCGGCCTTCGCGGAGGCGGGCGCGGACTACACCGACCTACGCACGAAGTCGGAACTGCTGGCGGCCTGGCTGGAGGCGGACCTGGGCCGCACGGCCACGGCGGAGGGCCGGGCGCGGGGAGTGCTGGCGCGCTACGAGTCGGTGGAGGAGGGTGCGGCGCCGGACCGCAGGAAGGAGGCGGCGGCGGTGCTGGAGTATCTGGGCCGCGGGTAGAGGGTTGCTCCCCTGTCCCGCCCTCCCCCGGCGAAGCTCTGAGGGAGGGCGGGGTGGGGGAAACCCCAGGCCCCCCGCGCATCGCAGCCGGCCGCTCCCCCTACTCCACCCCGATCAGCAGCGGCGACGCCCCCCGACCGCCCCGGTACACCACCGTGTCCACCGCCAAGTAGCCCTCGCGCACATACCTCTCCAGGCGCGCCGTCACGGCGTCCCCGTCCGGGACGTCATCGCCCAGGATCAGGGTCACCAACTCGCCGCCCGCCGACAGCATCCTGGACAGCACCGCCTCCGCCGTGCCCGGCAGGTCCTCGCCGATCACCGCCACGTCGCCGTCGATCAGGCCGAGGACGTCACCGGCCTGGCACACGCCCGCCGACGTCCACGACTGCCGTTCCGCGACGGCCAGTTCGGCATAACGGGTCGCCCCCGCCGCCGCCGTCATCGCGACCACGTCCTCGTCGAAGCGGCGGTCCGGCTCGTGGACGGCGAGCGCCGCGATGCCCTGGACCGCCGCGCGGGTGGGGATGAGGGCGACCCGTACCCCCTCCGTGCGAGCCTGTTCCGCGGCCGCCGCGGCGGTGTGCCGCAGCTCCGCCGAGTTCGGCAGCAGGACGACCTCCCGGGCATGCGCGCGCCGGATCGCGTCGATCAGCTCGCCGCTGGCCGGCGGCTCCCCCGGCCGCGCGAGCACCGTCGTCGCGCCCGCTTCCGCGCACAGGCCCGCCACACCGTCCCCGGGGACCACCACGACGACCGCCCGCTGCACCTGTTCCCGCGATTCAGCCGCCGCGGTGTCGAAGTGCGTGATACGGATCCGGTACGGCCGCCCCGCCTCGACGCCCGCCTCCACCGCCGCGCCCGCGTCGTCGACGTGCACATGGACGTTCCACAGGCCGTCGCCGCCCACGACGACGAGCGAGTCGCCGAGCCCGTCGAGCCGGGTCCGCAGCCTGGCCACCGCCGCGTCGTCCGCCTCCAGGAGGTAGATCACCTCGAAGGCCGGGCCTCCGTCCGCACACGGCTGCGCAAGTGCCGCCGCAGCCGCAGGGCGCACATGGGCGAGCGCCGGAGCCGCCGGGGCCTCCCCCGAAAGCGCCTCGACCAGCGCCCCCAGCACCGCGAGCAGCCCGCGGCCGCCCGCGTCGACCACTCCGGCCCGGCCGAGTACGGCCAGCTGCCCGGGAGTCGCGTCCAGCGCGGCCCGTGCCCCCTCGTACGCCGCACGGGCCGTATCGCCCAGCGAGCCCGGAGCGGCCTTCGCAGCCGCCTCCGCCGCCGCCCTCGCCACGCTCAGGATCGTGCCCTCGACGGGATGCGCGACCGCCTCGCGTGCCAGCGCCGAGGCCCGACGCAGCGCACCGGCCAGGTGATCGTCTTCACTGCTCCGCTCCGCCATGCCCCGCAGCAGCTGCGCCAGGATCGTCCCGGAGTTCCCGCGTGCGCCGAGCAGTGCCCCGTGGGCCATCGCCCGCACCACATCGGCCGCCGCGGGCACGGACGACCCGGTCTCGTGCGCTGCGAAGACCGCCTCGACGGCCTGGGCCGCGGATTCCACGGTCAGATACAGATTCGTGCCGGTGTCACCGTCCGCGACCGGATAGACGTTGATCGCGTCGATCTCCTCGCGCTCCCGTCCCAGTGCCTCCAGCGCCAGTGAGCACCAGGCGCGAACCTCTGCGGCGTCCAGGGCCCGCCCGTCTCGCACTGCCGCCGTCAAGGGAGGCTCTGCGGGCCGCCCCTCCTTCTCTGGCACCTGGTGATCCTCCTCGGTCGGCCGGCACGGGCCGTCGGCAGCGGGTTGCACCGCAGGGTAGACCCCTGCCGGGGGCACTGGCCCGGTCGGGGGCGGGGCAGACCGTGGTAGTTTCGTATCTCGGACGCAGTCGTTGTATGCTGCTCCGGTTGCCCGATGAAAGTCGGGCCATTCCCCCGGCAAAGCCACCGATCAGACAACTGATTTCCGGCACGCCGGATTTCACTGTAAGTGCATCTGAAGTCTTTGGAGTGACCCGTGGCTGCCAACTGCGACGTCTGCGGCAAGGGGCCGGGCTTCGGCAACAACATTTCGCACTCGCACCGCCGTACGTCCCGTCGCTGGAACCCGAACATCCAGCGTGTGCGTGCAGTGGTCGGTCGGACGCCGAAGCGGCTCAACGTCTGCACCTCGTGCATCAAGGCCGGCAAGGTCTCGCGCTAACCGCGACGGTTCGTCGTAGCGCAGCCCCTGCGGTTGCCTTGAAAGCCGGTCCACCTCGGTGGACCGGCTTTTCGCTGTGCCCGAAGCCGCGGTCGGCCCGTGTGCCGTATCCGGCCCTTGTGCCGTACCCGCACAGGGCTCAGCGAAAGCGCCAGCCGTGATCCACCGGGCCGATCCCCGCGCCCAGCGCGAACCCCGCCGCGATCGCGCCCGTGACGTACTCCTTCGCCGCCCGTACGGCCTCGGGGACCTCACGACCCTTCGCAAGACCTGCCGCGACCGCCGAGGCGAGCGTGCAGCCCGTCCCGTGCGTGTGCCGGTTGTCGTGCCGGGGAGCGCGCAGCCAGTGCTCCTCGGCGCCGTCCGTCAGCAGGTCCACGGCGGCGCCCGCGAGATGCCCGCCCTTGATCAGTGCCCAGCGCGGCCCGTACTCCAGCAGCGCGTCCGCCGCCCGCCGCAGATCCGCCTCGGCCGCCACCCGTACGCCCGTCAGCTGCGCCACCTCGTCCAGGTTGGGCGTCGCCACGGTCGCCAGCGGCAGCAGCTTCGTACGCATCGAATCCAGCGCGGACTCCGCCAGCAGCGGGTCCCCGTGCTTGGAGACCCCCACCGGGTCCACGACCACCGGAGCCGCTGTTCCGGCCAGCAGCTCGGCGACCGTCTCGACCAGCGGCGCGGATGCCAGCATGCCGGTCTTCACGGCCTGTACGCCGATGTCGTCGACGACGCTGCGGTACTGGGCCCGTACCGCGTCGACCGGCAGTTCCCACGCGCCCTGCACGCCCAGTGAGTTCTGCGCGGTGACGGCGGTGATCACGCTCATGCCGTGCACCCCGAGCGCCAGCATCGTCTTCAAGTCGGCCTGGATTCCTGCCCCGCCGCCCGAGTCGGACCCGGCGATCGTCAACGCGCGGGGCGGCACGGTCACGCGTCCTCCCCGAAGTGGTCCCAGCCGCCCTTGCTGTGCCAGGGCGCGCCATCGACGGTCACCTGCGGCAGCGCCGACGGGTTGAGCACCTCGCCGATCACCTTCCAGCGGGCGGGCAGCTTCACGTCCGGCGGGAACGTGGCGACGATCGCATGGTCCTCTCCCCCGGTCAGCACCCACTGCAGCGGATCGACGCCGACGGCCTGGCCGATGTCGTTCATCTGCGACGGGATGTCGATGGAGCCCGAGCGCAGGTCGATACGGACCTTGCTGGCCTCCGCGATATGGCCGAGGTCGGCGACCAGTCCGTCGCTGATGTCGCACATGGCGGTGGCACCGAGACCGGCCGCCGCGGGGCCCGCGTGGTACGGCGGCTCGGGCCGCCGGTGTGCCTCGACGAAGGCGCGCGGCGAGCGGAAGCCGCGCGAGAGGACCGCGTGTCCGGCCGCCGACCATCCCAACCAGCCGGTGTACGCGACGACATCGCCGGGCTGGGCACCGGCCCTGGTGACCGGTTCGTGGTTGCGCAGATCGCCGAGTGCGGTGATCGCGAGCGTGATCACGTCTCCGCGTACGACATCGCCGCCGACCACCGCCGCCCCGGCGACCTGGCACTCGTCGCGGATTCCGTCCATCAGCTCGGTGGCCCAGGTGACCGGGAGTTCGGCCGGTACGACCAGGCCGAGCAGCAGCGCGGTCGGCACCGCGCCCATCGCCGCGATGTCGGCCAAGTTCTGAGCGGCGGCCTTGCGGCCGACGTCGTAAGCGGTCGACCAGTCGCGGCGGAAATGCCGTCCCTCGAGCAGGACGTCCGTGCTCGCCACGACCCTCCGGTCGGGTGCGGCAACGACCGCGGCGTCGTCGCCGGGCCCCAGCCTGACCGCGGGGGTGGAGGTGAGCCGGGAGGTGAGCTCCCTGATGAGCCCGAACTCCCCCAACTCGCCCACAGTGCCCTTCACCGAGTCCCACCTCTCCGTCGTTCTGCCGGATGGCCCGGCAGTGCTGCTTGCCCCCGGTCGCGAGCCGTCTGCGCCGTGGGTACCGTCAAGAGACACGTCAACTTCTGCTGTCCGTACGCCACGCTGCGGGCGTCACCCGGCGCGCAGGTCTCCCCTCGGCCCGCGGCGACGCGATACCGTGGCGTCCCTTCCCCCCACATGATCCTCGTGGCCGCCCTGGAGGTTCCGTGGTACAGGCGTACATCCTCATTCAGACCGAGGTGGGCAAGGCGTCGACCGTCGCCGAGACCATCGGAAAGATTCCCGGGGTGATCCAAGCCGAGGACGTGACAGGTCCCTATGACGTGATTGTGCGCGCCCAGGCCGAGACGGTCGACGATCTCGGTCGCATGGTGGTCGCCAAGGTCCAGCAAGTGGACGGCATCACCCGCACCCTGACCTGCCCGGTCGTGCACCTCTAGCCCCCGTCTACGCTTGGCCGGTGACATCTTCCCGTCGCCGGCCCTTCTGTCTGTCCGCCGCCGCCCTGGTGCTGCTGACCGTCGCAGGCTGCTCCTCCACGGACGCAGCGGCGTCGATCACGGTTCCCAGTCCGCCGCCGGATCAGGCCCCGCTGTGCCGGGCGCTGCACAAGGAGCTCCCGGAATCCGTTGCCGGACAGGACCGCAACGACCCTGAACCGGCTTCCGAACTGACCGCCGCCTGGGGCGACGCCGCGATCGTACTGCGCTGTGGCGTCCCCCGGCCGGAGCGGATGAGCGATCCACAGGCCAAGGCCGTGGAGGCGGACGGCGTGAACTGGATGCTGGAGCAGGACGCCGAAGGGCCCCGCTTCACCACCACGTACCGCAGGACGTATGTCGAGGTCACGATGGAGAAGCGGTACGCACACGACATCACGCCGCTCGCCGAGCTGGCCGACGCCGTCGAGAAGACGGTGCCGGCCAGGCTCGAGGTTCGCTAACGAAGGCCGGTCGGGCGGCGCAGCGCCGCCTGGATCAGCCGGTCGACCAGCTCGGAGTAGCCGACGCCGGTCTCCTGCCACATCCGCGGGTACATCGAGATCGGCGTGAAGCCGGGCATCGTGTTGATCTCGTTGATGACGAACTCGCCGTCCTCGGTGAGGAAGAAGTCCGCCCGGACCAGGCCCTCGCAGGACGCGGCGTCGAAGGCGGCGACCGCGAGCCGGCGCACCTCGGCGGTCTGCTCCTCGGTCAGCGGCGCGGGCACCAGACCGGCGGCCGAGTCGATGTACTTGGCCTCGAAGTCGTAGAACTCATGGGCCGAGACCGGTGGGATCTCGGCCGGGACGCTGGCCCGCGGGCCGTCCTCGAACTCCAGAACCCCGCACTCGATCTCGCGGCCGCGCAGCAGCGCCTCGACGAGGATCTTGGGGTCGTGGCGCTGTGCCTCCTCGATCGCCTCGTCGAGGCCGGAAAGATCGTCGACCTTGGTGATGCCGATCGAGGAGCCCGCCCGGGCGGGCTTGATGAAGAGCGGCCAGCCGTGCTCGCCCGCGAAGTCGACGATCTTCCTGCGGGCGGCGGGCGCATCGAGCTGCCACTCGCGGGGGCGGATCACCTCGTACGGGCCGACGGGCAGGCCGAAGGAGGTGAAGACGCGCTTCATGTACTCCTTGTCCTGGCCGACGGCCGAGGCCAGTACGCCGGAGCCGACGTAGGGCACCCCGGAGAGCTCCAGGAGCCCCTGGAGGGTGCCGTCCTCGCCGTACGGGCCGTGCAGCACGGGAAAGACGACGTCGACCTCGCCGAGCGCCTTGGGCACGGCGCCGGGTTCGCTGTAGACGACTTCGCGGTTGGCCGGGTCGACGGGGAGGATCACGCCGCCCTCGCTCGACTCGGCGAGCTGCTCGACATTGGGCGTCTTGCGGTCGGCGATGGCCATCCGGTCCGGCTCGTCGGCCGTGAGCGCCCAGCGGCCGTCCTGAGTGATGCCGATCGGCAGTACGTCGTACTTCGTACGGTCGATGGCACGCAGCACGGCGCCGGCGGTGACCACGGAGATCCCGTGTTCGGAGCTGCGGCCCCCGAAGACGACGGCTACGCGTGGTTTGCGGAGCGGCTGCTCATGGCTCTGGGGCAGGTTCTCGGTGCTCATATCGCGATGAGACTACCCGCTGGCCGGAATCACGTCAGCGGCGCTCGGCCTTGGCGCTGCGGCTCATCAGTTCCTTGAGTGCGACCACCGGCGGCTTGCCCTCGTGGACGATGCCGACGACCGTTTCCGTGATCGGCATGTCGACACCGTGCCTGCGCGCCAGATCGAGCACCGATTCACAGGACTTGACGCCCTCGGCTGTCTGCTTGGTGACCGCGATCGTCTCCTGCAGGGTCATGCCCTTGCCGAGGTTGGTGCCGAAGGTGTGGTTGCGGGAGAGCGGCGACGAGCAGGTGGCCACCAGATCGCCCAGACCGGCGAGCCCGGAGAAGGTGAGCGGGTCCGCGCCCATCGCCAGGCCGAGCCGGGTGGTCTCGGCCAGGCCGCGGGTGATCAGTGAGCCCTTGGCGTTGTCGCCGAGACCCATGCCGTCGGCGATGCCGACGGCGAGGCCGATGACGTTCTTGACGGCGCCGCCGAGTTCGCAGCCGACCACGTCGGTGTTGGTGTACGGGCGGAAGTACGGGGTGTGGCAGGCGGACTGGAGCCGCTGGGCGACCGTTTCGTCACGGCTGGCGACCACGGCGGCGGCCGGCCGGCGCTGGGCGATCTCCTTGGCGAGGTTGGGGCCCGTGACCACGGCGACGCGCTCGGCGGAGACCTTGGCGACCTCTTCGATGACCTCGCTCATCCGCTTGGCGGTGCCGAGTTCGATGCCCTTCATCAGGGAGACGAGGACGGTGTCGGGCGCCAGCAGCGGCGCCCAGGAGGCGAGGTTGCCGCGCAGGGTCTGGGAGGGGATGGCGAGGACGGTGAAGTCGGCGCCGGCCGCGGCCTCGGCGGGGTCGGTGGTGGCCCGTACCGCCTCGGGAAGCTCAATTCCCGGCAGATAGTCGGGATTGGTGCGGGTGGTGTTGATGGCGTCGACGGGCTCGGGGCGACGGCCCCAGAGGGTCACCTCGCAGCCCGCGTCGGCGAGGACCATGGCGAATGCCGTGCCCCAGGAGCCGGTTCCGAAAACTGCTGCCTTGGTGGCGGCGCGGGTCACTTGGTGCCCTCCTCGGCGGCCTTGCGGCGCTGCTGCACGAGAACTTCGCGCAGATCGAACGGCTTCTCGGGCGCCTTCTCGCCGCGCAGCTCCTCCAGCTGGCCGGTGATCGCGGCCATGATCGCCTCGGTCGCCTCCTTCAGCACCTCGGGCGTGGGGTCCTGGCCGTAGAAGCGGTCGAGGTCGACCGGCGGACCCGCCTGCACCTTGAGTGTCTTGCGCGGGAAGAAGCGGACCTTCTTCTCCTTGGCATACGGCGGCATCGCCAAGTTGGCGCCCCACTGGGCGACCGGAATGACCGGCGCCTTGGTCAGCAGGGCGGCACGCGCGACTCCGGTCTTCGCGGTCATCGGCCACATGCCCGGATCGCGGGTGAGCGTGCCCTCGGGGTAGAAGGCGACGCATTCGCCGCGGTTGACGGCGTCGACGGCCGCGCGGAAGGCGCCGACGGCATTGGAGGACTCGCGGTAGACGGGAATCTGGCGGGTACCTCGCAGCAGGACCCCCACGACGGGCGCCTTGAAGAGCGCGGCCTTGGCGAGGAATCGGGGGACACGTCCGGTGTTGTACTGGAAGTGGCCGTAGGAGAACATGTCGAGGTAGGAGTTGTGGTTGATAGCGGTGATGAATCCGCCGTCCGCCGGAATGTGTTCCATTCCCCGCCAGTCCCGCTTGAACAGAACCAACAACGGCGGTTTGGCGATGACCGCTGCCAAGCGGTACCAGAAGCCGATTCTACGGCGGGACACTCGGACACCTTCCTCTATTGCCGGGCTGCCGCCCGGCTGCTGGGGGTCAAGTGTCGCCCCAGGCCCCTGGTCTGTCGAGAACACCGTACGCCCCGGCTCCCGGCCAACACCGCCGGATCCTCGCGGGCCCGGGCCACAATGGGGCCCGATGCGCATGGACGGAGAGCTCGCCACGAACACCGACGCGATGGACCACTGGTCCCTGGTCGTGCCGCTGAAGCCCCTCGTTCTGGCCAAGAGCAGGCTCGCCAGGGCCGCGGACGACACTCTGCGGCCGCATCTCGCGCTCGCCTTCGCGCAGGACACGGTGGTCGCGGCGCTGGCCTGCCCGGCGGTACGGGATGTGGCAGTCGTCACGGACGACCCGGCGGCCGCCGCCGAGCTCGCGGCACTGGGGGCGCGGATCGTGCCGGACTCACCGGCCGCGGGACTCAACGCGGCGCTGTCGCACGGGGCTGAGGCGGTGCGGGAGCTGCGGCCCGACGCGGCGGTCGCGGCGCTCAACGCCGATCTGCCCGCATTGCGTCCCGCGGAATTGGCGCGGGTGCTTGCACAGGCTTCGGTATTTCCCCGGGCATTTCTGACGGATGCGGCGGGAATCGGTACGACATTGCTCTCTGCGGCACCCGGGGTGGAATTGCGCCCCGCTTTCGGCGGCCGCTCCCGGCGTCGGCATTTGGCGTCGGGGGCCGCGGAAATCCTGCTCGGCGGAGTGGATTCGGTACGCCAGGACGTGGACACCGGGGACGATCTGGCGGCCGCGCTCGCCCTGGGCGTGGGCCCGCGGACCGCGGAGCGCTGGGCGGCCGGCGCTCATGCGCCGGACAGCCAGGCCGGTGCCCGCACTCTGGAGACGCCTTAAGGTGGCAGACATGCAGGCGACCTCGTACACCTACGACTCCGAGACCCGCAGCGGGAGCGTGCTGCTCGACGACGGCACCCCGGTGGCGTTCGACGCCGCGGCCTTCGACGCCGGCGGCCTGCGGCTGCTCAGGCCGGGCCAGCGGGTCCGTATCGAGACCGAGGGCGAGGGCGACGCCCGCCGTATCACCCTGGTGACGCTGCAGACCCTCTGAAACGCGCCGCGGGCCGGGCTCCCCAGGGGGAGCCCGGCCCGGCGCGTGAGTGGCTGTGTGCCCTTGTGCCGCTTACTTCCTCCTGGCGACGGCCTTCTTCGCGGCGGTCTTGCGCGCCGTGGCCTTCTTGGCCGGCGCCTTCTTGGCGGTGGCCTTCTTCGCCGGCGCGGTCTTCTTGGCCGCCGCCTTCTTGGCGGTGGCCTTCTTGGCGGTGGCCTTCTTCGCAGTCGTCTTCTTGGCGGCGGCCTTCTTGGCCACCGTCTTCTTGGCAGCGACCTTCTTCGCCACCGTCTTCTTCGCCACGGCCTTCTTGGCCACCGCCTTCTTGGCGGTGGTCTTCTTCGCCGCGGCCTTCTTGACGGTGGTGCGGGAAACGCCGCCCGAGAGGCTGCCCTTCGGAGCCTTCTTGACGGCGACCTCACCACCACGGGGGAGCTTCTTCGAGCCGCTCACCAGGTCCTTGAAGCCCTGACCAGCACGGAACCGCGGAACCGAGGTCTTCTTGACCCGCACGCGCTCACCCGTCTGCGGGTTGCGTGCGTAACGAGCAGGACGGTCCACCTTCTCGAACGAGCCGAAGCCGGTGACCGAAACCCGGTCTCCGCCGACAACTGCGCGGACGATCGCGTCAAGTACCGCGTCGACAGCGTCCGCGGCCTGCTGACGGCCGCCAACCTTGTCGGCAATCGCTTCTACGAGCTGCGCCTTGTTCACGTCTTCCCCTTCGGAGACATTGCCGGAACGAATGCGTCCAGGCTTTTTCGCACGTTAGGCAGATATATACCGCAAATCAAACACGAAACGGGCTAATCACCCTAGTGCCGCAACGAAGTCGACCAAGGTCGACGTTCGCGGAAGTCCGGGTGGTCAGTCGCCTTCAGGGAATCGGCCCTCGTCGAGGTCCTTCATCAAGCGGTCCAGACGCCTTGCCGCATCCGGGAGATCGTGCTTCGCCGCTGCCGTGACGACCAGCAGCTTCCGGGACAGCGCCATCCTTACGCCCTCCGGGACTTGCAGTGCGCGCACCCTTGCGTGCGCTTCCTTCAATCGGGCCGCGACTGCCTCGTAGAGCTCGAGTTGGCTGTCGCGTTCCATGCACCGATTGTGCCATCTGGGGCGAGTTGTCGCCCGACAGGGTCTCAACAAGCGACTGCGCCCCCCACCGCAGGGTGGGGGGCGCAGTACGGGAAAAGCGCTGCTCAGACCTCAATTGTGCGGGGCTTGAAGCTCGGACGGGTGGCCTCGTAAGCCGCGATGTCCGCTTCGTTCTGAAGGGTGAGGCTGATGTCGTCCAGCCCGTTCAGCAGCCGCCAGCGGGCGTTCTCGTCAAGCTCGAAGTCGGCCGTGATTCCTTCGGCCAGAACTTGACGCTTCTCCAAGTCCACGGTGATTTCGGCGCTCGGGTCGGCCTCGGTCAGCTCCCAGAGCGCGTCCACGACCTTCTGCTCCAGAACCACTGTCAGCAGGCCGTTCTTGAGCGAGTTGCCCCGGAAGATGTCCGCGAACCGGGACGAGATGACGGCCTTGAAGCCGTAGTTCTGCAGGGCCCAGACCGCGTGCTCGCGGGAGGAACCGGTGCCGAAGTCGGGGCCGGCGACCAGCACGGTGGCGCCGTGGCGCTCCGGCTGGTTGAGAACGAAGGAGGCGTCCTTGCGCCAGGCCTCGAAGAGCCCGTCCTCGAAGCCGTCGCGGGTGACCTTCTTCAGCCAGTGGGCCGGGATGATCTGGTCGGTGTCGACGTTGCTGCGGCGCAGCGGGACGGCCCGGCCGGTGTGCGTGGTGAAAGCTTCCATGGTTCTCAGGCCTCCACGGGGGTGCGGGCGTCGGACAGGTCGGCGGGCGAGGCCAGATGGCCCAGCACCGCGGTCGCGGCGGCCACCTGCGGCGAGACCAGATGGGTGCGGCCGCCCTTGCCCTGCCTGCCCTCGAAGTTGCGGTTGGAGGTGGACGCGGAGCGCTCGCCGGGCGCCAGTTGGTCGGGGTTCATGCCCAGGCACATCGAGCAGCCCGCGTGCCGCCATTCGGCGCCGGCGTCGGTGAAGACCGTGTTCAGGCCCTCCTCGACGGCCTGCAGCGCGACCCGTACGGAGCCGGGGACCACCAGCATCCGTACACCGTCGGCGACTTTGCGGCCCTCCAGGATGGCCGCGGCCGAGCGCAGGTCCTCGATACGGCCGTTGGTGCAGGAGCCTACGAAGACGGTGTCGACCTTGATGTCGCGCAGCCGCTGTCCGGCACTCAACCCCATGTATTCCAGGGCCTTTTCGGCGGCGTGGCGCTCCGAAGCGTCCTCGTACGAAGCCGGGTCGGGGACGTTGGCCGACAGGGGCGCACCCTGGCCGGGGTTGGTGCCCCAGGTGACGAACGGCGACAGTTCGGTGGCGTCGATGAACACCTCGGCGTCGAAGACCGCGTCGTCGTCGGTACGCAGCGTCTGCCAGTACGCGACGGCGGCGTCCCAGTCCGCGCCCTCGGGGGCGTGGTCGCGGCCCCGCAGATACTCGAAGGTGGTCCCGTCGGGGGCGATCATGCCCGCCCGGGCGCCGGCCTCGATCGACATGTTGCAGATGGTCATCCGGGCCTCCATCGAGAGCTTCTCGATGGCCGAGCCGCGGTACTCCAGGATGTAGCCCTGGCCGCCGCCGGTGCCGATCCGGGCAATGATGGCCAGGATCAGGTCCTTGGCGGTGACGGCGTCGGGCAGTTCGCCCTCGACCGTGATGGCCATGGTCTTGGGCCGGGCCAGCGGCAGCGTCTGGGTCGCCAGCACATGCTCCACCTGGGAGGTGCCGATGCCGAACGCCAGCGCGCCGAAAGCGCCGTGGGTGGAGGTGTGCGAGTCGCCGCAGACCACGGTGGTGCCGGGCTGGGTCAGACCCAGCTGGGGGCCCACGACGTGGACGACGCCCTGCTCGACATCGCCCAGCGGGTGCAGCCGTACGCCGAAGTCGGCGCAGTTCTTGCGCAGCGTCTCCAGCTGGGCACGGGAAACCGGGTCCGCAATCGGCTTGTCGATGTCGACGGTCGGGGTGTTGTGATCCTCGGTCGCGATGGTGAGGTCGAGCCTGCGCACCTGGCGGCCGTTCTGACGGAGCCCGTCGAAGGCCTGGGGGCTGGTCACCTCGTGCAGCAGGTGCAGATCGATGAAGAGGAGGTCGGGCTCGCCCTCTGCGCGCCGGACGACATGGTCGTCCCAGACCTTCTCCGCGAGTGTCCTACCCATCGCTTTCCCTCCGGCCGGCTGTCCTGCCGACACAACTAGAGATCTTGTGCGGAACCCGTTGGTCCGCGGGCCGCCACTACAGCGTCGCAAGTTCCCGGGAAATTTGAACTTGCGTTTCACAGTGTGAGACGTGAATATCGTTGCATGGACAACTCTAGCGGCGTCGGCGTTCTCGACAAGGCAGCTCTGGTACTGAGCGCTCTGGAGTCCGGTCCGGCCACCCTCGCCGGGCTGGTCGCGGCGACAGGGCTTGCACGACCCACGGCACATCGCCTTGCCGTGGCACTGGAACACCACCGGATGGTGGCGAGGGACATGCAGGGCCGATTCATCCTGGGCCCGCGGCTGGCGGAGCTCGCCGCGGCGGCGGGCGAGGACCGGCTGCTGGCCACGGCAGGGCCGGTGCTCACCCACCTACGCGACGTGACGGGCGAGAGCGCACAGCTCTACCGCCGCCAGGGAGACATGCGCATCTGCGTGGCAGCGGCGGAACGGCTGTCCGGACTGCGGGACACCGTGCCGGTCGGCTCCACGCTCACCATGAAGGCCGGCTCATCGGCCCAGATCCTGATGGCCTGGGAGGAGCCGGAGCGGTTGCACCGCGGCCTTCAGGGGGCGCGCTTCACGGCGACGGCCCTGTCCGGCGTACGGCGCCGGGGCTGGGCCCAGTCGATCGGCGAGCGCGAGCCGGGCGTCGCGTCCGTCTCCGCGCCGGTGCGGGGCCCGTCCAACCGTGTGGTGGCGGCGGTCTCGGTCTCGGGCCCGATCGAGCGCCTGACCCGCCACCCGGGACGTATGCACGCCCAGGCGGTCATCGACGCGGCGGCCCGCCTGAGCGAGGCGCTGCGCCGCTCCGGCTGACCGAACCGGGGCTCCGCCCCGGACCCCGCGCCTCAATCGCCGGCGGGGCTCGATTTCCGCCGGCCGGCGGGAAAATCCAGCCCGTCCGGCGATTGAGGACACGCCCGAAGGGCGTCCGGGGTCTGCGGCGAAGCCCCAGTTACGGGGTGGGGGTACCTCCCACGGCCGCCAGGCCGTAGGGGGAGGGCGGGGAGGGGGCAAAGCCCGCCGCAGGCGTCCCACCGTGCTCACGGCCAGTCGCGCACCCGCGCCCCCGCGCACCGCAGCCGTAACCGCAAACCCCCCTCGCCCTCCCCCCTGATCTCCACCGATTCGCACAGGCTCCGCACCAGCCACAGCCCGTCATGCGGGTCCGCCAGCCGCCCCGGTGGTGCGAAACCCGCGAAGCGTCCCGGCAGGGCCGCCTGGAGCCCCCGGCCCAGCACGTCCCACACAAGCGCCCCCGGCTCCTCCCAGCTCCGCACCTTCACATCCGCCGCGCCCTGCGCCAGCAGCCAGGTCAGCGCCTCGTTGGCCAGCGTCTCGGCCTGTGCGACCCGCTCGTCCGCCAGGCCCGCCGCCTCGGCCCGCAGCCGCGCGAAGCGCCGTACCGCCGCCGGCGACGCCGGGGGTTCCAGGAGCGCCGCACCCGACGGCGGCGGTGGCAGCGGAGTCTCCCCGGCCGCCGCATAGGACTCCGGGTCCGTGTACGTCCCGCACGGCAGCACCAGGTCCCCCACCACGTGCCGGGGATGCGTGGCCCAGGCCGCGTCCACGACATGGTCGGGCACGGCCCTGGTGTCGTACAGGCAGATCAGCCGCGCGTCCATGTGCGCGAGCAGCACATTGAACCCGGACTCCATCCGCTTCAACTCGGAGATCTGGCGGGCGCACTTCCCCGCCCAGACCGGCTCGGCGATCATCCGTACCGGGCGCCCGGGAGCGCTGCAGTCCTCCCAGTACCGCAGAAACGCGGCGACGCGGTCCACCGGACGCCGGCCGAAGTGCGCGGTGTCCGCGGTGTCGAGGGCGTGTGCCCGTGCCCCGAGCGCGTCCCGCAGCAGCTGGATGTTGGCGGGCGTCGTCGCGGCCAGCACCGACTCTCCCGCAGCAAGTCCCTCCTCGGCGAAGGGCACGGCCGTCGCCAGGAATTCCTCTTCGTCTCCGTACAGACAGGCATAGTGCGCAAATCCCTGGCAGACCGGGTCAGTTGACACTACGGTCCCCCAGCAGCAGACCGGGTGTCTCGTCCCAGCCGACGAGGGCGATCACGTTGCGCAGATGCGGGGCGAGCCCCGTCAACTCCACGTGGTGGCCCGGGTTTCGCGTACCGGCGAAGCCGATCAGCATCCGCAGTCCGCCGAGGTCGAGGAACTCCAGCCCCGAGAGCTCCAGTTGGAGATCGCCGTCGACCGACCGGATCACTTCGAGCGCGCCGCTCAGATGGCGGTGCGCGTGGACGTCCACCACGCCCTCGATCCTCAGCCCCGGCGGTCGGCGGATGCGTGTGATGCGTAACTCCGCGGTCCGTACGAGAGGTTCCGCGCCGACAGCATCCATGCGCGGAGTATCCGCCGCCGCGGGCACGGGAGGAAGCGCGCAGACGCGAAGAAGCCCTCCGCGATGTCGCGGAGGGCTTCTTCGATGCGTACCCCCGACCGGATTCGAACCGGCGCTACCGCCTTGAGAGGGCGGCGTGCTAGGCCGCTACACAACGGGGGCCTTGCGGATGAGCTCCGCGAGCTGGCCTACCAGGACTCGAACCTAGAATGACGGTACCAGAAACCGTAGTGTTGCCAATTACACCATAGGCCATGGTGGTTTAGACCAGTACCCCCGACCGGATTCGAACCGGCGCTACCGCCTTGAGAGGGCGGCGTGCTAGGCCGCTACACAACGGGGGCCCTAGCGATCCTGCATCGATGTCATCGGGTGCGACCCTGATGATCTCGCGGGAAGGATCAGTACCCCCGACCGGATTCGAACCGGCGCTACTGCCTTGAGAGGGCAGCGTGCTAGGCCGCTACACAACGGGGGCTTTGCAGAAGATCAATTCTGCGAGCTGGGCTACCAGGACTCGAACCTAGACTAACTGAACCAGAATCAGTCGTGCTGCCAATTACACCATAGCCCACCAAAACTCAACCCCCCGGAGGGGGTTTGTTTGGTTTGCGCTTCCCGGCCGGACCTCTCGGCCCTCTCGAGCGGCGCAGGAAGAACATTACCTGAAGGTGTCCGGCGCTCCAAAACGGGATTCGCCGCGCAGCAGGCCAGGGAGCTGGTCGAGACCGGTGATCCGAATGAGCTCGGGACGCCCGCCGAGACCGGTGCGGTCCAGCCAGATTCCGGCCAGGCCCGCATCCACGGCTCCGCGGGCGTCGATGTCCGGCTGATCACCCACGTACGCCACCTCCTCGGGCGGCAGTCCGAGTGCCTCGCAGGCGGCGTGGAAGGCCGCCGCCTCGGGCTTGGAAACACCCAGCTCGGCTGCGCACAGGACGGCCTCGAACCGGTCGCGCACGCCGAGGATGCGCAGCTTCCGCTCCTGGTTGTGGAGGGAGGAGTTGGAGAGAACCGCGTGGCGGTAGTCGGCGGCGAGCAGGTCCAGGGCGGGGACGGCGTCGGGGAAGAGCGACCAGGCGGCCTCGTAGTGGACGATGTACCGGTCGAACCAGGCATCGGCGTCGTCGTCGCTCAGCTGACGCTCGACGAAGGACCGCACTCGGTCGCGGCGCTGCCCCGGCCAGTCGGTCTCGCCGGCGGAGAAGCGCGCCCAGTGCTGATCGGTGATCTTGCGCCAATGCCCGAGGGCCTGGTCGACGGAGGCATATCCGTCGACCAGGCCCTCGACCTCAAGGTGCTGCTGCATACCGGCGCGGTCGGCGCGGGCGTAGTCGAAGATCGTGTCGTCGATGTCCCACAGGACCGCGCGGATGCCCATGATCCGACGGTACCCGGAGCGCCGCCGCCCGGCCGGGGGTTGCCCCCGACGGCGCCCCCGGTCGGAAGGGTCCTACGCCGCCAGCTTCGCCAGTGCCGCGTCGATCCGCGACAGCGTCCTCTCCTTGCCCAGGATCTCCAGTGACTCGAAGAGCGGCAGACCCACCGTGCGGCCGGTGACCGCCACGCGGACCGGGGCCTGCGCCTTGCCCAGCTTCAGGCCGTGCTCCTCGCCCGCCGCCAGGACCGCGTTCTTGAGCGACTCCGCGCTGGACCAGTCAGCCGACTCCAGCTTCTCGCGGGCCGTGCGCAGCAGCGCGTCCGAGCCCTCCTTCATTGCCTTCGCCCAGGACGCCTCGTCCTCGACCGGGGCGTCCAGGAAGAGGAAGTCGACGTTGGCTGTGATGTCCGAGAGGACGGTCAGCCGGGTCTGGGCGTACGGGGCGATCGCCTGCCAGGCGGCCTCGTCGAACTGCTCCGGGGCCCAGTTGGCGTGCGGGGCCTGCAGCCAGGGGCGGCACGCCTCGGTGAAGGCCTTCACATCCAGTCGGCGGATGTGGTCGGCATTGATCGCCTCGGCCTTCTTGAGGTCGAAGCGGGCCGGGTTGGCGTTGACGTCCGCGATGTCGAACTTCTCGACCAGCTCGGCGACCGAGAAGATGTCCTGGTCGGCGGAGAAGGACCAGCCGAGCAGCGACAGGTAGTTCAGCAGCCCCTCGGGAAGGAAGCCCCGCTCGCGGTACAGGTTCAGGGACGCCTGCGGGTCACGCTTGGAGAGCTTCTTGTTGCCCTCGCCCATGACGTACGGCAGATGACCGAACTGAGGGATCTCCTTGGCGACGCCCAGCTCGATCAGCGCCTTGTAGAGCGCGATCTGGCGCGGCGTGGAGGACAGCAGGTCCTCTCCGCGCAGCACGTGCGTGATCTCCATCAGCGCGTCGTCGACCGGGTTGACGAGCGTGTACAGCGGTGCGCCGTTGGCGCGCACGATGCCGTAGTCCGGGACGTTGTCCGGGGTGAAGGTCAGCTCGCCGCGGACCAGGTCGTTGAAGGTGATCGGCTCGTCGGGCATCTTGAAGCGGACGATGGCCGGGCGGCCCTCCTCCTTGTAGCGCGCGATGCGCCCGGCGGAGAGGTTGCGGCACGTGCCGTCGTAGCCCGAGGGCTTGCCGGCCAGGCGGGCGGCGTCGCGGCGGGCCTCCAGCTCGACGGCGGTGCAGAAGCACTCGTACGCATACCCGCCGGCCATCAGCTTCTCGGCGACGTCCTTGTAGATGTCCATCCGCTGCGACTGGCGGTAGGGGGCGTGCGGTCCGCCGACTTCGGGGCCCTCGTCCCAGTCCAGGCCGAGCCAGCGCATCGAGTCGAGCAGCTGGTTGTACGACTCCTCGGAGTCGCGCGCCGCGTCGGTGTCCTCGATACGGAAGACCATGGTGCCGCCGTTGTGCCGGGCGAAGGCCCAGTTGAACAGGGCGGTGCGGACCAGACCCACGTGCGGGTTGCCGGTCGGCGAGGGACAGAAACGTACGCGGACGGATCCGTTAGTCACGCTTGATCACCTTGTTGGTGAGAGTGCCGATGCCTTGAATGGTGACGGCGACCTCGTCGCCGACGTTGAGGGGGCCGACCCCGGCCGGGGTGCCGGTCAGGACGACGTCGCCCGGGAGCAGCGTCATGGCCTCGGTGATGTTGACGATCAGATCCTCGATGGAGTGGATCATCTGGCTCGTGCGGCCGAGCTGGCGTTGTTCACCGTTGACCGTGCACTGGATGGTCAGGTCGCTCGGGTCGAGGTCGGTCTCCACCCAGGGGCCGAGCGGGCAGGAGCTGTCGAAGCCCTTGGCCCTGGCCCACTGCTTCTCGCGCCTCTGGACATCCCGCGCGGTGACGTCGTTTGCGCAGGTGTAGCCGAGGATGACGTCCTTGACCCGCTCGCGCGGGACCTCGCGGCACATCCGGCCGATGACCACGGCCAGTTCGGCCTCGTGGTGCAGTTCGTTCGAGAAGGAGGGGTACGCGATGGGGTCACCGGGACCGATCACCGAGGTGGACGGCTTGAAGAAGGCGAACGGCGCGTCGGGGACCTCGTTGCCGAGTTCCGCCGCGTGTTCCGCGTAGTTGCGGCCGAAGGCCACGACCTTGTTGGGAAGCACGGGCGGCAGCAGCCGGACCTTGCTCAGCGGGACCTTCGTACCGGAGAGCTCGAAGTCCGCGAACGGGATGCCCTTGATGATGTCGAGGACGAGCTCGTCGGGGCTGCCGCCCTCGACCGCGCCGAAGGCGACATTGCCGTCGATGGAGAACCTGGCGATGCGCACGGGATGCGGGTGCCCCTCTGCTACTGATTGCGCTGGCTGGAGTCTGACGCTCCAGGCTAACGCGGTGGGCGCACCCGCCTCGCGCATTACTGCGCGGGAGCGTCCACGAGGATCGTGCGGCGGGGGTTGGCCGTCTGGGTGGGAAGATCGAGCGTGTGCTCCTGCTGCTCCGGCGTCTGCAGTTCGTCGGCGTCCGCGAGGTGCGCGAGCGTGGTGCGCCGGGGGTTGGCTATGTTGCGGAACATCATCGTCGTCATCTGTGGTTTCAGACCTTGTCGGGCTACGGGCGCTGCGGCCAGCGCGGTTGACGGATTTCCCATCACTGTAAAGCGACAGGCTAAACATCAAATTCCCCGGGGAAGCCTGAGTGAGACGCCGATCTACGTGTGAGTTTGCTCACGACTTGATGGTCAATACGGTCATTTCCGACAGTCAACCATCCCTCCGGAAACGGACATTGCACTACGGAAGGCAATATTCCGCTCCTGATCATGGCGACTGGGACACCCGCGACACCTAAGTAACTCGTAAGGAAAAGTCCGTTTCCTCCGCGAACGGTTTCTACGTCTTGTGACGCAATGCTCACACCGTGTCATCCAGGTCACAGCCCGGTACACGGCTCTTGTTGGAGATCCTGCACTGTGCTGGAATTCCACGCACCGCCGCGGTTTCAGTCCGGCGCGCAATGGGCGCAACGCAGCGCCGGGTGGCGGCGGGGAAGGGGGGAGCAGCGCCGGTCACTCACGACCACCACTGGGGCGCGTTCTTCGCCCCACGACGCCGACACCGTCCCGCTGTGCAAGCGGAGGGACGCCTGGTCCAGAGGTTGCGACGCTAGTGCAGGGACGTTTCAAGAGGGATGGCAGCGCTGCGGCGGAACAGGAGCCGCGCGGCGGGACCGACCGCGGCTCCTCGCCCCAGCACACCCACAACCAGGGGCCGACGACGCCCGGCGACAGCGGCGAGCGTGCCGCGCGCCCCGGCGCGGCGGCACCCGGTGGCGACGGGCCCGGCGCCCCGCCGAAGTCGAAGGGATCCACGGACCCCGGGTCGCGAATAGCGTTGCGCAACTGGCGCATCAGCACGCGTCTGGTCTCCCTGCTGACCCTGCCCGTCGTCGCGGCGACCACGTTGGGCGGACTCCGCATCAACGACTCCATGGACGACATGCGGCAGCTGGATCACATGCAGCTGCTCACCAAGATGACCAAGCAGGCGACCGAGCTGGCGCAGGCGCTCCAGGCGGAGCGCGACCTGTCTGCCGGTCCGCTGTCCAACGGTTCCAAGCCCGAGACGGACTTCAAGGTCACCGGTCCCCGGGCGGCCACCGACCGGGCCAGGAAGGCCTTCCTCGAGGCCACCCGTGACATCCCCAACTCGGACAACGACGAGGCGCTGGAGTCCATCCGCGCCAACGCGAACCAGATCGCCGTCCAGGTCAACAGGCTCAGCACCATCCGCAAGTCTGCGTACGCCCAGGACGTCGGAAACTCCCTGACGGTGGAGGGCTACCACCGGCTGATCGAGTCCCTGCTGAGCCTCTCGCAGGACATGGCGCAGGCGACCAGCAACCCGGAGATGATCAAGCGGACGCGTGCGCTGGCCGCGTTCTCCTCCGCGAAGGAGTACGCCTCCGTACAGCGCGCGATCATCGCCGCCGCGCTGCCGGGCGGCGGCGATGAGACAGGCCCCGGCCTGAGCGAGAACGACCGGCTGTACGGCAAGGCCGCCCGCGACAACGGCGAGACCGAGCTCACGGCCTTCAAGTCGATCTACGAGTCCACGGGTGGCTCGGCCGACGAGCTGACCGCCCCGCTCGACAGCGGAAACCCGACCATCACGGCGGCCGAGGAATACGCCAAGCGCTCGCTGGACAACAAGAACGGGCTTGCCTCTCAGGACAAGCGCTCGCACCTCGACTGGACCGACGACTACTCGGTCCGCATCAACGCCATGAAGACCATCGAGGCCACCCTGCTCGGCCAGATGGAGGGCAAGGCCCGTGAACTGCGCGACCAGTCGCAGCGTGACGCGATCATCAACGGTGCGCTGATCCTGGTCGTCCTCGGCGTCTCGCTCGTCGGCGCCTTCGTCGTGGCCCGCTCCATGATCCGCTCGCTGCGCCGGCTGCAGGACACCGCGACCAGGGTCGCCCAGGACCGTCTGCCCGAGCTGGTCAAGCAGCTCTCCGAGTCCGACCCGCAGGACGTCGACACCTCCGTCGAGTCGGTCGGTGTGCACTCCAAGGACGAGATCGGCCAGGTGGCCGCGGCCTTCGACGACGTGCACCGCGAGGCGGTCCGTCTCGCCGCCGAGCAGGCTCTGCTGCGAGGCAACGTCAACGCGATGTTCACCAACCTCTCGCGCCGCAGCCAGGGCCTCATCCAGCGTCAGCTCTCGCTCATCTCCGAGCTGGAGTCCCGCGAGGCCGACCCGGACCAGCTGTCCTCCCTCTTCAAGCTGGACCACCTCGCGACCCGTATGCGCCGGAACGGCGAGAACCTTCTCGTCCTCGCGGGCGAGGAGCCGGGCCGCCGGTGGACCCGCCCTGTTCCGCTGGTCGACGTGCTCCGTGCCGCCGCCTCCGAGGTGGAGCAGTACGAGCGCATCGAACTGGCCGCGGTCCCCACGACCGAGGTCGCCGGCCGCGTCGTCAACGACCTTGTGCACCTCCTCGCAGAGCTGCTGGAGAACGCCACGTCGTTCTCCTCGCCACAGACCAAGGTCCGTGTCACCGGTCACGCGCTGCCCGACGGCCGCGTCCTGGTCGAGATCCACGACACCGGCATCGGCCTCTCCCCCGAGGACCTCGCCGCGATCAACGAGCGGCTGGCGTCGCCGCCCACCGTGGACGTCTCGGTCTCGCGCCGCATGGGTCTGTTCGTGGTCGGCCGTCTGTCCCTGCGACACGGCATCCGCATCCAGCTGCGCCCCTCCGACTCCGGCGGTACGACCGCGCTGGTCATGCTCCCCGTCGATGTCGCCCACGGCGGCAAGAAGCCGTCGGCCGGCATGCCCGGTGCGGGCGGCCAGGGCGCCGTGCCCCCGGGGCAGGGCGGTCCCGCGGGACTCGGCGGCGGTCGTCCGAACGGCGGCCCCGGCGGGTCCGGCGGCGGCAGCCGTCCCGGTCTCGGCGGCGGGTCCGGTGCCGGTCTCGGCGGTGCTCCCTCCCCCATGGCCTCCGGCATGGGAGGTACCCCCGGCGGGCGGCTCGGCGCAGGTGCGCCACGCGGCCAGGTCGGCGCGGGCTCCGGTGCGCGTGCCGCCCTTCCGGGCCGGGACGGGGCTCCGCGCCACGCCGGCCAGGGTCAGGGCGGCGGTCTGGCCGGTGCCTTCGGCTCGGCCGGCGGCCGCGGCGCGCAGAACGCTCCTGCCCGCAACGAGGCACAGCAGAGCGGCTTCCCGGGCGCCCCGGGCGACCGCGGCCGCCAGCTGCCGCCCTCCGGTGGCCCGCGCGCCGAGCTGCCCGGTGGCAACCCGCGCCGCGAGGAGCCGCAGCGCCCCCAGCGTCCGCAGAGCACCAGCTGGGGCAATGAGCAGGCGGCCGCCCCGCAGCGGCCGGCCGCGGACGCGCCGCGCGGCCACGAGGACAGCGACAGCATGCGCAGTCCCGGTTCGACGGAGGAGTTCGCACGGCCGGACTTCAACGGACCGCAGCCCCGCGCGGGCTCCGGCTCGCGTCCGGGTGCCACCGGCCAGTTCGTGCGCCCCGATGTGTACGGCTCCCCGGGCTCCTCGTCGGGCAGCCAGTTCGCCCGCCCGGCAGCGCCCTCCCAGGACCCGGCGTCCACGGCGCAGTTCGCACGGCCGGACTACAACACCCCCCAGCCGCCGGCCCCGCGCCGTCCCGCGAACGCGCTGCCGCCGCAGCCGCAGCCGGAGGCACTGCCTCCGGCCGGACCCGGCGACGGCCGTACACCTTTGTATGACACGCTGGAGACGAACTGGTTCCACGGTGGGCAGAACGGGCAGCCGGCACAGCAGCCGCCTTCCCAGCCGCCCGCCGTCCCGCAGCAGTCGTCGGACCGTCCGGTTCCGCCGATGCCGCAGCGCTCCCCCGCGCAGACCCCGGCGACCCCGGGCAATGCGTCCAACGCGAACGGTGCCGCTTGGCGCACTTCGCCCAACGACGAGTTGGTACGTCAGGCCGAGCGGGTCAGAAAGCCCGCGGCCGGCGGCGTCACCACCTCCGGTCTGCCCCGCCGGGTCCCGCGCGCCAACCTTGTGCCGGGCACTGCGCAGGAGCAGAACCACCAGTCAGGTCCGCAGGTCTCGCGTGCGCCGGATGACGTGCGCGGCCGGCTGACCAATCTCCGTCGGGGCATTCAGCAGGGCCGTCAGCAAAACGGCTCGACGACGGGCAGCTTCAACCTCGGCCCCACTCACCAGCAGGAGCGTTAGTTGAGCCCGATGAGCCAGGCGGCGCAGAATCTGAACTGGTTGATCACCAACTTTGTGGACAACACCCCTGGGGTGTCCCACACAGTGGTGGTCTCCGCCGACGGTCTTCTGCTGGCAATGTCCGAAGGATTCCCCCGCGACCGCGCCGACCAGCTGGCCGCCGTGGCGTCCGGGCTGACCTCGCTGACAGCGGGGGCCTCCCGGATCTTCGAAGGCGGTCCGGTCGCCCAGACCGTGGTCGAGATGGAGCGCGGTTTTCTGTTCTTGATGTCCGTCTCCGACGGCTCATCGCTGGCAGTGCTCGCACACCCCGAGTGCGACATCGGCCTGGTGGGCTACGAGATGGCACTCCTGGTGGACCGCGCGGGCAGTGTCCTCACGCCGGACCTGCGCGCCGAGCTCCAGGGAAGCCTGTTGCACTGATAGCGCCTTCCCCACGGGGGCGCACCAGTTACCCGCCACCGCACAGTAACCGTCAGGTCGCCGAACGGCCCCCCACCGGCCCACTCAGACGGCACGCAGACCACTTGCTGTCACGCCCGGAGGATTCATGACCCCGCCACCCGCCTCTCACGATCCGTACGGCGCCTCAGTCGACGCGTCGTACGGATTCGAGGGCGACCAGCCGCTGGTCCGTCCGTACGCCATGACCGGCGGCCGGACCCGGCCGCGCTACCAGCTCGCCATCGAAGCGCTGGTCAGCACCACGGCCGACCCGGCGCACCTCGGGACACTGCTCCCCGAGCACCAGCGGATCTGCCACCTGTGCCGTGAGGTCAAGTCCGTGGCCGAGGTGTCGGCGCTGCTGTCGATGCCGCTCGGGGTCGCCCGGATTCTGGTGGCCGACCTGGCGGAGGCGGGCATGGTGGCGATCCATCAGCCGGGCAACGGAGAGGCCGGCGGCACGCCGGATGTGACACTGCTCGAAAGGGTGCTCAGTGGACTTCGCAAGCTCTAGCGGGAGCGGGGCCCGGTCGACCACCAGCGCGAAGATCGTGGTGGCGGGCGGCTTCGGCGTGGGCAAGACCACGTTCGTCGGCGCCGTCTCGGAGATCAACCCGCTGCGTACCGAGGCCGTGATGACGTCTGCGTCCGCGGGCATCGACGACCTGACCCACACCGGAGACAAGACCACCACGACGGTGGCCATGGACTTCGGCCGTATCACCCTGGACCAGGACCTGATCCTGTACCTGTTCGGTACGCCCGGACAGGACCGGTTCTGGTTCATGTGGGACGACCTGGTCCGCGGCGCCATCGGCGCGGTCGTCCTCGTCGACACCCGGCGCCTCGCCGACTGCTTCCCGGCGGTCGACTACTTCGAGAACAGCGGCCTGCCGTTCGTCATCGCCCTCAACGGCTTCGACGGGCACCAGCCCTACAACCCCGAGGAAGTGCGCGAGGCGCTGCAGATCGGACCGGACGCTCCGATCATCACGACGGACGCGCGTCACCGTGCGGACGCGAAGAGTGCCCTGATCACGCTGGTCGAGCACGCCCTGATGGCACGGCTCAAGTAGACGCGGAGATACCGCAGTTGTCGTACTTATGCGCGGGCGGGCCGTGTCCTTTGACACGGCCCGCCCGCGTGTTCATAACGTTTCGACAGAGAATTAACGTGGTCCGAACACCCGGTGCATACGGCCGGTGCCGCTGTGCTGATATTTGCCCCGCCATTTGACGGGGCTTGCTCTTTTTGCCCGTTTTATCCATGGCCTTCGCACTCGGAATGGCTGATTCCAACTGTTTGGAAGGGGGCCGCTCGACATGCTGGAATTCGACGAACTCCCGAGTAGTAGAGCTCTGAACGAAACACGGCACAACGTAGGTGCCGACGCCGAGAGGTTGTTGGTCGAGTGAGGCGAAGCATCACGAGCTCCGCAGGGCAGCAGGCGCGGGGCAACTTCACCCCGCCGCCGCGCACAGCGGCGTCGCCTGCGGATGCGCCCGGTCCGTCCCCGGCGGCCGGCAGCACCAGCCGGCTGTCCCCGCGCAACTGGCGGGTGCCCACCCGTCTGAACGCGATCCTCCTCATACCCGTGCTCGTCGGCCTGGTCATGGGCGGCTTCCAGGTGAAGTCCTCCATCGACACCTGGAACGAGGCACAGGACGCGGAGAAGACCGCGCTGATCGTGCGTGCCGCCTCCGAGTACGGTCAGGCGCTGCTCAACGAGCGCGACCTCACCGCGGCGACGCTGCTCACCGCCACCAGCCCGACTGACCGCGAGAACCCCGTCGTCACCAAGGCGTACGCCACCACGGACGACGCGAAGAAGAAGTTCGACCAGGCCGTCCAGGACATGCCCCAGAAGCAGGGCCTGGAGCGCCGTCTGAGCCTCTTCCGCGCCGAGGAACCCACCCTCGCCGAGCTCCGCAAGATCGCGTACACCAAAGCCATCGAGTCCAAGCCCAACGGCGCGGTCGGCACCGAAGAGAGCTACGTCAAGGTCCAGCACTCGCTGATGGAGTTCTCCAACGAGCTCGGCCTCGGCACCGGCAACATCACGAGCTACGGCCGTACGGTGTACGCCATCCAGCTCGCCAAGGCCGCCCAGTCGCTCCAGCGCTCCATTGGTATGCACCTGCTGATCCGCCCGAGCGAGAACGACGCGATCCTCGCCCGGCAGCGCGTGGCCTTCAACTCGTACAACTATCTCGAGCAGATCGCGATCGGCGAGTACGTCTCCGGCGGTACCCAGGCGGACACGGACAACCTC
The DNA here is from genome assembly GCF_044903445.1 of Streptomyces sp. NPDC019890. Taxonomy (NCBI): domain Bacteria; kingdom Bacillati; phylum Actinomycetota; class Actinomycetes; order Kitasatosporales; family Streptomycetaceae; genus Streptomyces; species Streptomyces sp. NPDC019890. Next base: position 126,150 of record NZ_JBJDQK010000003.1, read on the forward strand.
AAGCAGATCATGGCGACCAAGGCCGCCGAGGGCGAGAAGCGGCTGAAGGCCGCCAACCTCGACCCGCCGCGCGGCACCGACAACTCGGTCCTCACCGGCATGGCCGCCAAGATCGGTGAGGGGCTCAACCCCAAGCAGCTGAAGCGGCTCGACGTCACGCCCCAGACCTGGATGGGCGCCTCCACCGCCAAGTTCGACGGCTACACCGAGGCCGAGACCGACCTCGTCGACAAGGCCGTGACCGAGGCCGCCCAGATCTCCGACGACGCCAAGCGCGACGCCATCGTCAACGGCGCCATCGTCGTGGTCGCCCTGCTCGTCGCGTTCATCCTGGCCGGCCTCATGGCCCGCCAGATGAGCCGCTCGATGCGCCAGCTGCGCACCGCCGCCTTCGGCATCGCCGAGCAGCGCCTGCCGATGCTGGTCGACCAGCTCTCGCGTACGGAGCCGGGCCGCGTCGACACCCGCGTGCAGCCGATCCCGATCGACAGCCAGGACGAGATCGGCGAGGTCGCCCGGGCCTTCGACCAGGTCCACCGCGAGGCCGTGCGGCTCGCCGCCGAGCAGGCCATGCTCCGTGGCAACGTCAACGCGATCTTCACCAACCTCTCGCGCCGTAACCAGTCGCTGATCGAGGGCCAGCTGACCCTGATCACCGACCTGGAGAACAACGAGGCCGACCCGGACCAGCTGGAGAACCTCTTCAAGCTGGACCACCTCGCGACCCGTATGCGCCGCAACGGCGAGAACCTTCTGGTCCTCGCCGGCGAGGAGCCGGGCCGCCGCTGGAACCAGCCGGTGCCGCTGGTCGACGTGCTCCGTGCCGCCTCCTCCGAGGTGGAGTCGTACGAGCGCATCGAGCTGACCGGTGTCCCGGAGACGGACATCCACGGCCAGGCCGTGACCGACCTTGTGCATCTGCTCGCCGAGCTGCTGGAGAACGCCACGACGTTCTCCTCGCCGCAGACGAAGGTCCGGGTGACGGCCACCAGGCTGCCCGACGGCCGGGTCATGATCGAGATCCACGACAAGGGCATCGGCCTCACCGCCGAGGACTTCGCCGACATCAACCACAAGCTGGCCAACCCGCCGACGGTGGACGCCGCCGTCTCGCAGCGCATGGGCCTGTTCGTGGTCGGCCGCCTCGCCGACCGGCACGGCGTCCGTGTCCAGCTGCGCCCCTCGGGCGAGCAGGCCGGCACCACCTCGCTGGTCATGCTGCCCGACGCCATCACGCACGGCGGCGGTGGCGAGGCGCTGCCCGAGGACGACTTCACGGTCTCCCAGATCATTCCGGAGCAGCAGTCGTTCGAGCCCGCCCCGGTCCCCGATGCGCCGCCGATGCGCACCGCCGCGGAGCTCGGCTTCGACGACTCGCGCTACGAGGACGCCTCGGAGGGCTCTCCGCAGCTCGACCCGGTGGGCCGTTCGCTGATGCGCGAGGAGCGCCGTGCGGCGCTGGAGGCGCAGGCACACGGCACAGAGCGCCCGCTCTACCGGGACGAGACGGAGTACGCGGCCCAGGAGCAGCAGTACGCGCCTGAGTACGGCCAGGAGTTCCAGGAGCAGGGGTACGCCGGGCAGGACCAGCCGTACGCCGGGCAGGACCAGGGGTACGCGGGTCAGGACCAGCAGCAGGCGTACGACGGCTTGGACGGCTACGGGCAGCCCACTGGTTATCCGGAGCAGCAGGAGGCCCAGGAGCACCAAGCCGGTGCATATGCGGAAGCCAATTACCAGGCTTCGCAGGGGTCCGAGCCGCAGTACGACGGCCAGTACGACACGCAGTCCCACCAGGCAGAGTGGCCGGATCAAGGTACGTACCAGGGTGGCTTCGAGCCGGACTACCGAGCGGAATCGGAATCTTCCCCCGGCGCTCCCACGAACGCCCCCGAGCGCGTAGGCTTCGAACGTCCGGGGCCCGCTCCGAGCAGCAGCCACGAGCTGACCAACTCCGGTCTGCCGCGGCGCGGCAGCAACCAGCAGCCGCAGCAGGCCCAGCAGCAGTGGCAGCAGCCTGCTGAGCAGGCCCAGAAAGCTCCGCAGAGCACTCAGGCCGAGGCAGTCGGCAATGGCGCCGGCTCCGAGGACTGGCGCTCGACCAACGACGAGCGCTGGCAGCGTGCCGAGAAGCTCCGCGAGCCGAAGGCGGGCGGGGTCACCTCGTCGGGCCTTCCGCGGCGGGTGCCCAAGGCCAATCTCGTCGAAGGCACGGCGGAGTCGACGCCGCAGGGCGGCCCCCAGGTCTCCCGCGCCCCTGAGGACGTACGTGGCAGGTTGAGCAACCTGCGTCGCGGCGTCCAGCAGGGACGCAGCGCGGGAACGGACACGAACGGATCGGGCTTCGGCCCGGGCAGTACCTACAACCAGGAGCGTTAGTGTGAGCCCGATGAGCCAGGCGGCGCAGAATCTGAACTGGTTGATCACCAACTTCGTGGACAACACCCCTGGGGTGTCCCACACCGTGGTGGTCTCCGCCGACGGACTCCTGCTGGCGATGTCCGAGGGTTTCCCGAGGGACCGAGCCGATCAGCTGGCGGCGGTTGCCTCCGGGCTGACCTCGCTGACCGCGGGCGCGTCCAGGATTTTCGAAGGCGGCGCGGTCAACCAGACTGTTGTGGAGATGGAGCGCGGCTTCCTCTTCATCATGTCCATCTCTGACGGCTCCTCGCTGGCCGTTCTCGCGCACCCGGAGGCCGACATCGGCCTCGTGGGTTACGAGATGGCTCTGCTGGTGGACCGGGCAGGCAGCGTCCTGACCCCGGACCTCCGTGCAGAGCTCCAGGGCAGTCTTCTCAACTAACAGGCAGACAGTGCGTTTCACGCCACCGCACCATAGGGTGCGGTGGCGCGGCTCCACAGGGACATGGACCGGCGACCGGCAGTCGGAGGAGGAAACGTGGCAACACCCCCGGGCGGACGCCCTTATGACAGTGGTCACCAAACGCCGGGTGATCACTCTCAGAACCGTTTCAACTTTCCCTCCACGCCGAGCAGACAGGGCGCCCAGCAGCCCTACCAGCAGCCGCAATCGCCGTACGGCCCCGGATACGACCAGCCGCCGCGCATTCAGCCGGTGCAGCCGCGTCGGGCGCCGGAGGCCGCTCCCGCGGCGCACAACCCCTTGGTGCGCCCGTACGCCATGACCGGCGGCCGGACCCGGCCGCGCTACCAGCTCGCCATCGAGGCGCTGGTTTCCACCACGGCCGATCCGTCCAGGCTGCAAGGGCAGTTGCCCGAGCACCAGCGGATCTGCCGGCTGTGCATCGAGATCAAGTCGGTCGCGGAGATCTCGGCACTTCTCACCATTCCCCTCGGCGTTGCCCGGATCCTCGTCGCCGACCTGGCGGAGGCCGGACTTGTCGCCATTCACCAGCCAGGCGGCGACGAGTCCGCCGGCGGCCAGCCAGCCGTGACACTGCTCGAAAGGGTGCTCAGTGGACTTCGCAAGCTCTAGCGGCGGTGCAGCCCGCTCAACCACCAGCGCGAAGATCGTGGTGGCGGGCGGCTTCGGCGTGGGCAAGACCACGTTCGTCGGCGCCGTCTCGGAGATCAACCCGCTGCGTACCGAGGCCGTGATGACGTCTGCGTCCGCGGGCATCGACGACCTGACGCACACCGGCGACAAGACCACCACGACGGTGGCCATGGACTTCGGCCGTATCACCCTGGACCAGGACCTGATCCTGTACCTGTTCGGTACGCCCGGACAGGACCGGTTCTGGTTCATGTGGGACGACCTGGTCCGCGGCGCCATCGGCGCGGTCGTCCTCGTCGACACCCGGCGCCTCGCCGACTGCTTCCCGGCGGTCGACTACTTCGAGAACAGCGGCCTGCCGTTCGTCATCGCCCTCAACGGCTTCGACGGGCACCAGCCCTACAACCCCGAGGAAGTGCGCGAGGCACTGCAGATCGGCCCCGACACCCCGATCATCACGACGGACGCGCGTCACCGTGCGGACGCGAAGAGCGCGCTGATCACGCTGGTCGAACACGCCCTGATGGCTCGCCTGCGGTAGCCGGTACCGCGGTCCACGTCCCTGCGGAAGCCCCCGCAACTCCTATGGGAGTTGCGGGGGCTTCCCGCGTGTGCGGTGTAACTGGGGGCAGGGTTCGCCCGCCGTGGCCAAGGACGCCTTCCAGCACGCATGGATCATCACGGCCGCCATCGGCAGCGCCGCGATGCTCGTCGGTCTGCTGCTGCACAGCAGGCGCGGCAGGACCGGACCCGCCTGAACCCGAAGGCCCCCGTACTCGCGATGAGTACGGGGGCCCTTCGTCGGGCGCGGGGCTGGTCAGCCCTGCCAGCTGTGGGCCGTACGGAAGCCGCGCTGGCGCTCGAGGCGGCGCCAGCCGGCCGTGGAGCGGCCGCGGTGCGCAGCGGACGCGTCGGGCTGGGACGCGGCGCGGGCGAGCAGCACCGCGGTGATCGCGGCCAGCTCCTCAGGGTCGGCGTGACCCTTCTCGACGCGCAGCACGGAGGAGAACTCGGCAGGAGTGCTCATGGCTCAAAGGCTCCAGTCTTCGCAGGGTTACTGCGGGGGGTTGCCGTGCTTGCGCGACGGCAGGTCGGCGTGCTTGGTACGGAGCATGGCGAGAGATGCGATCAGCACCTCGCGTGTTTCGGCAGGGTCGATGACGTCGTCGACCAGGCCGCGCTCCGCGGCGTAGTAGGGGTGCATCAGCTCGGCCTTGTACTCCTTGACCATGCGCACGCGCATCGCCTCGGGGTCCTCGGCCTCCGCGATCTGCCTGCGGAAGATGACATTGGCGGCACCTTCGGCGCCCATCACCGCGATCTCGTTGGTCGGCCAGGCGTACGTCAGGTCCGCACCGATGGACTGGGAGTCCATGACGATGTACGCACCGCCGTACGCCTTGCGCAGGATCAGCGAGATCCTCGGCACTGTCGCGTTGCAGTACGCGTACAGCAGCTTCGCGCCGTGCCGGATGATCCCACCATGCTCCTGGTCGACGCCGGGCAGGAAGCCGGGTACGTCCAGAAGAGTGATGATGGGGATATTGAAAGCGTCGCACATCTGCACGAAGCGCGCCGCCTTCTCGGAGGCTTCGATGTCCAGAACACCGGCCAGGGACTGCGGCTGGTTGGCGACGATGCCCACCACCTGGCCGTCGAGACGGGCGAGCGCACAGATGATGTTGCGGGCCCAGCGCTCGTGGATCTCGAGGTAGTCGCCCTCGTCGACGAGCTCCTCGATGACCTTGTGCATGTCGTACGGGCGGTTCCCGTCCGCGGGAACCAGGTCGAGGAGCATGTCGGAGCGCCGGTCCGCGGGGTCCTCGGCCGCGACGGTCGGAGGGTTCTCGCGGTTGTTGGACGGCAGCATCGACAGCAGGTAGCGCACCTCCGCGATGCACGTCTCCTCGTCGTCGTACGCGAAGTGCGCGACACCCGAGGTCTCCGCGTGGACGTCCGCGCCGCCGAGCCCGTTCTGCGTGATCTCCTCGCCGGTGACCGCCTTGACGACGTCCGGTCCGGTGATGAACATCTGCGAGGTCTCGCGGACCATGAAGACGAAGTCGGTCAGCGCCGGCGAGTACGCCGCACCGCCCGCGCACGGGCCGAGCATCACGGAGATCTGCGGGATGACACCGGACGCGCGGGTGTTGCGCTGGAAGATCCCCCCGTACCCGGCGAGCGCCGAGACGCCCTCCTGGATACGCGCACCCGCGCCGTCGTTCAGCGATACCAGCGGCGCACCGGCCGAGATGGCCATGTCCATGATCTTGTGGATCTTGGTGGCGTGGGCCTCGCCCAGCGCGCCGCCGAAGATCCGGAAGTCGTGCGCGTACACAAAGACCGTGCGGCCCTCGACCGTGCCCCAGCCGGTGATGACACCGTCGGTGTACGGCTTCTTGGTCTCCAGGCCGAAGCCGCTGGCCCGGTGCCTGCGCAGCTGCTCGACCTCCTTGAACGAACCCTCGTCCAGCAGCAGCGCGATGCGCTCCCGAGCGGTCAGCTTGCCCTTGGCGTGCTGCGCGTCGGTCGCCCGCTCGCTCGGGCCGCGGCGAGCCTCCTCACGCAGCGCGTGCAGCTCGGCCACACGTCCGCGCGCATCCGTCGGCTCACTGGTGGCCTCGCCGGTGGCCTCGCTGTCGGCCTCGCTGTCGGCCTCGCTGGTGGTCTCGTCCAAAACGGTCATGCATCGAGGCTACGGATCCGACCAAGAAAACCCTGCCGTCGACTCTGTACAGTCTCGGGACCGTTCTCCTGTCGCCATCGAACAGAACCATTTCCCACTGCAGCCCAACCGCCAGCTCAGGACCCCGAAGCTTTGTGGAGGTTCAACAAGGCGTTCACCCGAGAGCCACCTCACAGTGGTGGGTGCCTCCAGCGGTGCCGCCGGTGATCCGCAGCCGCAGCGACCGTCCGGTGGCGAGCACGTCGATCGATGCATCCTTGCTGGTCACCCTGCGCACCGGGTGGTTCCAGGTGAGCTCCAGCGGTGCTCCGGTGCGCGGCGGCTCGCTGATGTGGAGACGGGCCGTGCGGCGATTGCTCCGTACGAGGGCACTCAGGGGGGCCGTTGCAGTGAACGGGCCCACCGTACCGGGCTGCCAGAAGTTCGCCGCGGTCAGTCCCAGGGAGCGGACGGCGACAGCCTGACAGGCGGCGCTGTTGTCGAGGATGTCCAGCCAGCGGTGGTCGCGCGCTCGCGCCGCGAGGGTGCGGCGCGAGGCCCCCGGCATCAGCAGATACACGTACGACGCGCCTGCCGGATCGGTGCCGTGGTCCAGCCAGAGGGTCTGATAGCGACGGGTGACCCGCTCCGTGGAGCTGGTGGTGTTGATGTCGCTCCATGCGCCGGTGCGGTCCTCGCGCAGGGTGCGCAGCTGGTGCGTGCCGCCCGGGAAGACCCAGCCGCCGTGGCCTTCGAGGTGCGCCCAGCCGTGGCCGACGGTGAGCGCGTTCGTACCGCCCTCGCCGAGGTTGCGGTTGTCGACGACCGTCTCGACGGGCACTGCGTCGGTGCTCGCAATGCCGGCGCCGAGGCAGATGACGGTGTCCGCGACGCAGAACCACGACTTGCGGGCCGTGAGGGTCGAGCCGAGGCCGAGCAACTGCTGGCCCACGGCCGCGTACTCGCCGTCGCTCGCGCCGCCCACCCACTTCGCGGCGGGCTTGGGCTCGCCCCATTCGCCGCCCGCCCGGTCGGCAAGTCGCTTGGTCGACACGGTCGTTCCGGGCAGCCGGTAGAGGTCGACGGTGGGCCAGAACCAGTCGGTGTACTGGCCGCCATTGTCCGGGGTCCACCAGTAGAGCATCCCGGCGCCGGTGTGCCAGCCGCGCGGATTCTCGCCGTTGCCGCACTCGTAGTACGCGATCCGCTCCGACGCCATGGAGATGTTGGCCGCCCAGCCGGGCCGGCGGTGCACGGCCCGGTCCATCGAGGAGAAGAGCTGATGGCCGACCGGCTCCGGCGCGGCGGGGACGGGTGCCGCGGCGACCGCGTGCAGCCGGGACAGATCGGCGACGCCGAACTGCTTGCCGGTGAGGATCGGGGTGACGGTGTCCCGCTCGATCCAGCCCTTGATCCGGGCCTGCCAGCGCTCGCGTTCCGTGGCGGACACTCCGCCCGCGAGCAGTGTGATCGCGGCGATGAGACCCTGCCCGTGGAAGTGGTCGCTGCGCATGACCTTGCGCTCGTCGTTCCTCAGGTAACCCCGGCTGATGGCACGGCCGTTGACGCTGTCCATCATCAGCCCGTTGTAGATCAGCGGCGCGTAGGCGTGCTCGACACTGTCCAGGATGATCTGCCGGTTGGGGTCGGTCACGGCCCAGTCCGATCCCGCGAGCAGCGCGAAGAGGCGGCCGAGCCCGTCGAGCATGACCTGTCCGTACGTACCGGAGTAGGCGACCCAGGTGTGCTGGATGAACGAGCCGTCGGCGTAGAGGCCGTCTCCCTCGGTGACGTACGGGAAGACGGGCGAGAGGGCGTCCCGGGCGAGTGCGATCTTGGCGGGGTCCCGGCCGAGGACGCCGCGCAGGGCGACGGAGCGGCAGAGGTCGACCCGGTTGGCGCCGGTGGAGGTGCCGCTGTAGTCGCCGAGCATCGCGTCGGGGATGAAGTGGTCGACGGCGGCTAAGGCGGCCTCGCACCGGTCCGGGGTGAGCGTGTCGTGGAGGACGGCGACGGTGTCCATGAGGAGACGGGGGCTGCCTACTTGCCACTCCCACCAGTTCCCGTAGCGGGTGGTGGAGGGGTTGTAGATCGTGGCTGCGAGATGGTCGAGGCCGCGGACGATGTCGGCGAGCAGCCCGGCGTCGCCCGTGAGGCCGGTGCCTTCCTGTGCGTACGCCTGCGTCATGGTCCACAGGCGGCTGTAGCTCTGGGTGATCCCGGAGGGCGGGTTGAAGGCGTAACCGGGCCACAGAGAGGTGTCGGTGGGGGCCATGGAGGCGCGGAACCGGCCGGCCAGCCTGCCGGTCTCGGCGAGGCGTGACGCATACGGCTCGGTGGCCGGGTCGTAGCCGGTGCCGAGGCTGATCTCCAACCAGCGCAGCCGCAGACTCTCGTACGCGTCGTCGGCCCTCGCCGGACCGGGAGAGGGGAGGGTGAAAGCGCTCGCTGCGACCGTGACTCCGAGGGTGGCGAGAAAGGTGCGGCGGGACCACGCGGACGACATCGGCACGAGAGCCTCCGGAACGGAAGTGGTTCAGACCGCTTGACTGTTGGTCTAGCACGCCCTTCAGGAGGCCTTCAATGGGCATGACAGGTGAGGAGTGGAAAGCGCTTGTCCCCCGGTTTCCGCATTCTGCACGAGGGACAAGCGCCGTACATTGGGGCAGTGCTGTTCAGACAGTGCTGTTCAGGCAGTGCCGGTCAGCCTCCGCAGTGGAAGCGGGCGCTCCCCCAGTCGGCGTGGTCATTGCCGTTCCCGTCGCCGCCGTCGCCGACGACCAGGTCGGCATACGAAGCACCGGTGACGTCCGCGCTGAGCTGCCAGGCGGCATCGGCAGCCTTCAGAACAGGCGACTTCACCTTCTCCGCACCGTCGGCCACCACGCTGAACTGCACGCTGCCGCGCGACGTCTGGACGTCGTCCACGCCCACCTCGGCGGTGAAGGACGTGCACTTCCCGCCCAGGTAGTAGCGGACCCTCGCCGGGGCGTGGGTGCCGAGCCCCTTGGCGTACGCCACTCCCCCGATCTTCATCGGGCTGCCGTCGCCCGTCCCCGTCTCGCCGTTGGAGAGATCGCGCTCGACGGGCCCCCAGCCGTTCTCGGCCGACGTCCAGTCGATGCCACTGGCCCAGGCATCGGTGGTGGGCGGCGGCGGAAGGGTGCGTACGGAGGTCGAGGCGGCGAGCTTCCGCGCGGCCCCACCCACCGTGTACAAGGCCTGCGAACCGAGCGTGTACGTCTCGTACTTGGCGTCCGCGGGCGGCGTCACCTGCCATGTCCCTCTCGCCGTGGCACCCGGCGCGACCGAAGCGAAGGTCAGCGGGCCCGCAGGTTCCGCCGTCCAGCCGTCCGGGAGCGTGAGCCCGACCGAGACGTCGCTCACCGCGCTCGCCTCATCGTTGGTGAAAGCGGCCTTGACCTCGTTCTTCCGGCCCGGCTCCAGGGTCTGTCCCGCCGTGACGGCCAGCGTCGCGCACGCCTTCTGCTCGGCGGCCGGGCCCAGGTCGGTGACCGTGAATCCGTCGAGCACGAAGTCCGCGCCGTCCGGGGCGTCCTCGCGCTTGCGCAGCCCGGTCCAGGTGTCCCCGCAGCCCGCCGTGACACTTTCGTCGAAGTGAGCGGTGCCGCGCTGCTGCCCGATGGGCGTACGGCGGGTCTCGACGGATCCGCCGGTGGCCCGGTCGTAGCCCGTGACCCACTCGTACGCGCCCGGGTGGCTCGACTGGTAGTCGTACTCGACCCGGTAGCTGTGCCCGCTCTTCATCGGCACGGTCCAGGGCGCGGTGCGGTAGACGAGTCCGGCGTTCTCCTCGTGCGACTTGAGGGACTCGCCGCCGCCCAGCACATCGTCGATCAGCTTCCCGTTCCAGCCCGCCTGGGTGTAGGGGGCGTGCTTCTGCGCGATGTGGGTGCGGGGGTCGGTGACACCGCCGGCGTCGCCCTTGAGGAACGGCCCCCAGCCCTGGTCGACGGCCTCGAAGTCCTCGTACGCGAGCGTGCCCGGCTTGGTCGCGGGGGCGTTCTCGACGACGCGTACGTCATCGACCCGCACCCTCGCCCCGCTGCCGCCCGCCGCCTCGATCCTGAGCGTGGTGCCGTCGGCCGGCGCGGTGAAGTTGACCTTGGCGCGCTGGAAGGAGGTGCCGTGCCGGTCCGAGGCTGCGACCTGGTCCTCGGCATTCGAGCGCTCGACCGTCACGGACGAGCCCCCGGCGGACAGGGTCGTACGGCGCTCCTTGCCCGGCTGGACCTCGATCCAGGCGGACGCGGTGTAGCGCCTGCCCGCCTGAAGCCCGCCGAGCCGCTGGGAGAGAGAGGCGGCGGCCGTCCCGCTGAGCGCGGCGCTGTTGCGGCCGTGGTCGTCGGTGTCGCGCGCGACCGCGCCCTGCTTGGACCAGCCACCGAGCCGCGCATCGTTGAAGCCGGGGTCGGCGACCGGGCCGCCTTCGCCCCACTCGGGGTCCTGCGCCGACGGCGCCCGGTCCGGATACAGAACGTACGGCTGCCCGGCGGTGGCGGTCAGCGTGATCCGGCCGTCCGCGGGCCGTACCGTGCCGGTCTTCAGGCGCCCGTTGTCGGTCAGCTTGTACACGGTGTACGAGGAGGCCCCGGTCACCGCCCAACTGCTCGTTCCACCGGCCTTGTTGTAGTGGTAGAGCTTCTTGCCGCCGTCCCACGGGAGCAGATACGCGTCCCCGTCCAGCACCTTGCGCCCGTGGTCGTAGAAGGTGCGGCGGCCGTCCTCGACCGTGCCGCGCACGCCGCCGGTGAAGGTCACGTCATTGCCGTTCCAGCGGGTGATCTGCTCCTGCTGGAGGTACTTGGCGGGCAGATCGCGCTGCCAGACGTTTGCGTAGAAGGCGTTCCAGTCGTTCTCGCCGGTCCAGCCCTCGAAGTCCTGCAGGGCACTCTGGCCGAGGACGGGGTGGCTGTTCCAGACGTCCTTCTCGCTGTTGCGGATGAACCGGATGATCCGGGAGTTGAGGCCCTTGTTGGTGGGCCCTCCGTAGTCCAGGTCATTGGCCCAGTGCGACCAGAGCGAGGCCCGCTCGAACTTGTCGGCCCACTCGGTGCCGACGTTCCAGCCCTGCGCCTGCACGGCCTGCATCGTCTTGTCGGCGATCCAGCCGTGCGTGTAGTACACATCGATATAGAGGAAGGAGAGGTTGCGGTCGGTCTCGTCCCTCAGCTGCTGGAATCTGCGGGCCAGATCGCCGCTGTTGATGTCGCGTCGCTGGTCGATGTAGTAGCTCTGGTTGAGCCAGTTCCAGCCGGGCTTGGTCTTGTCGACGAGAGTCTCGTCGAAGTGGTGCGCCTCCGGGTACGACTCGGTGGCGTTGACGTGCACGCCGAACGTCGCTCCCCACTTCCTGCCGTCTTTCAGCAGCGTGTTGAGATCCCCGAGGCCCCCTGCCCGCTTGTTGTAGTTGCCGCCGTAGTCGGGGTGTGCGGAGTCGTGGCCCTCGGAGCCGTACCCCTTGAGCACCGCCAGCTGCCCGAGACCGTCCGTGGCGAGCGAGATCCGCTTGACGTCGTCGAGGGTGCGCAGGAAGGGGTGGGTGGCCTGGCTGGCGAAGTTGAACGGAATATGGGTGATCACGCGGTCGGGCGTCTGCTCGCTGCCCGGAGCCCTGACGCCGATGGTGCGGAAGGCGACCGCGCCGTCCTGCCAGTCGACCGACGTGTCGCCGTTGGCGTCGGGCGTGACGACGACCTTCGCCCAGGGGAGGTCCTTGCCGGTCTCGGGCCTGGGCGCGCCGCTCCCCCGGTAGGTCCACTGGCCCGACCAGACGCCGACGCGGGTGCTGCCGTCGGCCGCCCTGCGCGCCTGGTGCCACAGGCGCGCGTCGTCGCCGCCCGTCGGGCCGCTCGGCTTGTCGTACGAGGAGTTGGACTCGACGGCGGCCGCCAGCCGGCCCGTGTTGACGATGGCGTACGAGGCGCCGACCGGGGCCGCGTCCGCGGGCGTCGCCGCCGTGACCTGCCCGAAGACATCCGCGGTCTTCGTCGAGTCCGGGTCGAGTCGGGTGAAGGCGGTCGCCGCCCCCGCGTCCGTACTGCCGACCGAGACGAGGTCGTGGCCGGGGATGTCGAGGGTGCCGACGCGGAAGGCCTCGGTGTCGCGGACCGCGGTGACCTTGAAGGCGGTGGTCCGGCCGGAGACCGAGATCGTCGCGTCGATCTCGACACCGGGCAGCTCGGCGAAAGCGAGGGTGTATGCGGCGCTCGACGCCATGACGACAGGCCCGCCCTTCAACCGCACCGCGTACGCCGTGCCGTTGAGGGTCACCGCGGTCACCGGGGCCGTACTGCCGAGGAGCGATGCTCCACCGGCCCGGTCGGTGTACGAAACAACCCTGGGGAAGTCCTTGGCGACGGCGACGGAGAGCTGGCCGGAGCGGATGACGGCGGTCGCCCCGGAGGGGGGCGCGGCAGCGGCGGCACCGGGTCCGGAGGGGGACGCGGCAGCGGCGGCACCGGGTCCGGCCAGGGCGAACACGGCGGATGAGGCGGCTGCAAGCGCGCGCGCCGCACGGAGTCTTGGTGGCATGGGGACTGAGTAGCCCGCCCCTCTCGCCACCGTCAACGAAGTCGTACGCCGGGGCGAGCAGCAGTCCAACAACCGCCGCGCGATAGTCCAAGTCGCCTGTCGGGGCGTCAACTTATGAAGCGGAAAAAATTCTGAGAGCGCTCTCAGTCACAACTATTGACGCCCGCTGCCGTCGTCGTGAGAGTGGTGGACACCCCCACGAGCACAGGAGTTCACCCGTGATATCCCGCAGAATGTTCCTTTCCGGCACCGCCGCGGCCGCCACCGCACTCAGCTATCCCCTCTGGGGAAGCGCTCTCAGCCCGCGCGCCAAGGCCGCGCCCCCCACCTGTGAACTGGCCCTGGAGAACAAGTCGTTGCCCGGCCAGGTCAACGCGTACGTCACCGGCCACGAGCAGGGCACCGGCCGCTGGGTGCTGCTCCGCCCCGGCGGCGGCGTCTACTACCCCCAGTCCCCGTCCGCCCCCCACACCCCGCTCCCCATCGACTGCGCCATCCCGCTCCGCGCGGCCGGCGCGGGACCGGTCGTACTGACGCTGCCTCAGATGTTCGGCGCTCGCGTCTACTTCGTACGCGACAACAAGCTCGACTTCTTCGTCAACCCCGGCCCCGCCCTGGTCGAGCCGGCCTTCGCGACCCCCGCCGACGCCAACTACGGCCGCACCTGGTCCTTCGCCGAGTTCACCTTCAACCCGTCGCAGCTGTACGCCAACATCAGCTACGTCGACCTGGTCACCGCCCTGCCCATCGGCCTCACGCTGACCGGCGACGCCACGCACCGGGTCGCGCCGCTGCCCGGCGGCGCGCTCCAGAAGATCGCCGACGGCCTCGTCGCCCAGGCCGGGCGGGACGGACAGCCCTGGGACAAGCTCGTCGTCCGCGGCTCCGGCGGCCAGGTCCTGCGGGTCATCTCGCCCCAGAACCTGATGGCTCCCTATTTCGACCGGCCCGCCGAGATGCCCTTCCGCAACGTCTTCGACGGCTACATCAACCAGGTCTGGCAGAAGTACCGCAGCACGGATCTGCGGATCGACCTGCAGGGCGGCCGCGGCATACGCACCGGACGAGTCAACGGTGACGTGCTGAGCTTCACCGGCGGCCACACCTTCGCCAAGCCGACCTCGAAGGACATCTTCACCTGCAACCACGGGCCGTTCACCAACAACCCTGGCGACTCCGACGACAAGAAGGGCATGCTGGCCAGGCTCGCCGCCGCGTTCAACCGGACGACCCTGCTGACCCACCCCGACCAGCCGAACAGCGCGACCGCGGCCGACTACTACCGCGACCCGGCCACCAACCACTGGTCGCGTGTCGTCCACGCCAACACCCCGATCGGCTACGCCTTCCCGTACGACGACGTCCGCCCGGACGGCCAGCCGGACGTCTCGGGCGCGGCGTACGACGGCAACCCGCGGCGCTTCACGCTGACCGTCGGGAGCTGACGGCGTGCGGGTGCCCTGCCGTACCAGGGGGCGGCCGGTCACCCGCACGCGCACAGGAGACCGCGCGCGCGGACGGCAACAGCCGGTCCGCCTGAGCGGGATCAGCGCTGGGCGGTCTCGGCGAAGGTGGCCGCGAGATGGGCGGCCAGCGGCTTCGGGGTCGGCGGGCAGAGACGGGCGCCGAGGTAGCCGTCCGGGCGGATCACGAAGGCCGTCGGCTGCTCCGCCGCATAGAGGCGGGCGAACTCGCCGCGGCTGTCGCGGTGGGCCGGCAGGAGGGTCGCGTCGTCCGGGGCGTCGGCCTCCAGGATCACGCAGGCCTCCACCCGGCCCCCGGAGGACTCCCGCGCCGCCTCGGCGAGTTCGTCGAGCCCGTTCCCGTGCCCGTACAGCAGCAGTACGTGTCCGCGGTCCCGCAGGAGGTCGTACAGGCGCATCGGGTAGGCGGCGATCTCGCCGGTGAGGCCGCCGCAGTCCGGGGCCCGGTCGCCCGGCCGGGGTCCCGGGCCGTCGCCGGGAGGGTCCGCGATCGGGCTGCCCCGGTAGGAGACGAGCAGTTGCGCCTCGCGCAGCATCAAGGTCGCCGGATCGGCGGGGTCGGCCTGGACTCCCTCGGAAGCATGCCGCACGGTGCGGCCGACGACCTCCTCGCCGACCGGCCGGCGTTCGGCGTCGTAGCTCGCGAGCAGATCGGGGTGGGCCGCCCCCTCGACCGCCAGGGCGAGCTTCCAGGCCAGGTTCCAGGCGTCCTGGATACCGGTGTTCATGCCCTGGGCGCCCGTCGGCGGGTGGATGTGCGCCGCGTCCCCGGCGACGAAGACCCGGCCGTCGGCGTACCGGTCCACGAGCCGGTGGCTGATACGGAACACCGAGGCCCAGCGGATGGCGGAGGCGGTCGTCCGCCGCGGCGACAGCCGGTCCAGGACGGCCTGGATGTCGGGGAGCGCGGGAGCCCGGCCGCCCTCCAGGCCGTGCGCCACCCCGTCGGACGCCCCGGCGGCCGCGGCCTGCCGTGCGGTCGAGAGCTCTGGCGGTACCAGCATCGACATCCGGTATCGGCCCGAGCCGGGCAGCGGGATGCAGACCAGCACGTCGTCGATCGCGCCGTCGCCGTCCCGGTGCATGGCGCGTACGCCGTACCCGTGCGGGAGGTCCCAGTCGACCTCCACGTCGGCGAGCATGTACTCCTCGGGGAAGGCGCCGCCTTCGAAGGCGAGCCCGAGCCCCTTGCGGACGATGCTGTGCGCGCCGTCGCAGCCCACCAGGTACCGGGTCCGGAGCTCTTCCTCCGTGCCGGAGGGGGTACGCAGTCGACTGGTCACTGCATCGGCGTCCTGGGTGAACGACACCAGTTCCGTGCCGCGCTCGATCCGGGTCCCGTACCGCGTCAGGAACTCCTCGAGAATGCGCTCGGTCTCGTACTGCGGCAGCGCGGCGAAGCCGTACGGCACCTCGGGCGGCAGGGCGAGGTCGATGCGGGGCTGCTCGGCACCGTTGACGTACGTCAGCTGCCCGCGCATCGGGACGGCCGCGTCCAGGGCGGTGCGGACCAGGCCCATCCGGTCCCAGATCTCA
This sequence comes from Streptomyces sp. NPDC019890, assembly GCF_044903445.1. Taxonomy (NCBI): domain Bacteria; kingdom Bacillati; phylum Actinomycetota; class Actinomycetes; order Kitasatosporales; family Streptomycetaceae; genus Streptomyces; species Streptomyces sp. NPDC019890. The sequence continues at coordinate 141,868 of NZ_JBJDQK010000003.1, forward strand.
AGGGTGCGCGGCTGGATGCCGACGGCCTTCGCGAACGGCAGCCGGGCGGGCAGCCGGTCGACGATCCGGCAGGAAACTCCGTGCCTGCGCAGCTCCGCGGCCGCGGTCAGGCCGACCGGGCCGGCGCCCGCGACCAGTACGTCCGTTGCGTAGGTGTGCGCCACTGGCGCCTCCCTGGCGTGACGGCCCCCCCGTACGAGGCGGTGCACTCCCATGGTCGCCGGTCGTCCGGCGGTCGGCATCCCGTCGGGCCGCGAGCTCCGCGCCGCTTCGGCCAGGTGCGCGAGGCCGCGCCCGGGCGGCGGGTGCAAGACGGCCGCCGCCCAGGCCTCGGGCTCAGCAGCCGCCGCAGTTGTAGTACGTCACGTCCCAGTGACTGCCCTCGTCAGCGTAGATGTTCCCGGAGCCGGACTTCCACTGCGGGGCGCCGTCGCCGGGGCGCGCCCCTATATAGGTGAACGTGTTCTTGATGTAGTTCCCGACGCACGTGTACTTGCTGTAGTCGAGCTTGTAGCCGTTCCAGTGCGAGTACGTGCCGCCCGCGTGCCCCGCCTCGGTGCCGCCGGTGATGTTGAGCGCGCAGCCGCTCGCGCTCTTGAGGGTCTGTGCTCCCTTCGCGGTGGCGAGATTCAGCTGCTCGAAGGACGTACACGACGGGTTGTTCCGGTCGGAGCAGCCGCCCGACGAGGACCAGGTGATCCCGGACGAGCGGAACATCGAGGTCGCGGTGGCATGGCTGATCTTGGTGGCCGCGTGCGCGTCGGTCGCGCCGCTGATGACACCGAATCCGGGCGCGAAGAGTGCGCCGGTGACGAGCGCGAGCGCGGTTGATACGGAGCGGATTTTCATGGGGATCCCTCCTGCTGATGACTGGTGACCCTTGAGGACATGTGGATTCCTGTGGGACGGCCGTGCAGGTGGAGCAGGGAGATGGTGCCCGAGTTCTACGCGCGTCCGAAAGAGTGCGGCTGCGTCCTCCGGGTGAACCCTTCGAGAAGTTGTTGAACTTTGAAGGGAATGGGTTTACTGTCGATGTTGTTGAAGCTTAAACAACACACGAACCCCGTCCCCCAAGGAGCGCGTCATGGGTCTCTTCAACCGCAAGGCCGACACCACCACTGCCACGACTGCCACCACCGCCACCGCAGTCGCCGTTGACCCGGCGCTGGCCGCCCTGACCGGCGACTACAACATCGACCCGGCCCACAGCAGCATCGGCTTCACCGTCCGCCACGCCATGGTCACCAACGTCCGCGGCTCCTTCGGCGACTTCTCCGGCAGCCTGCATCTGAACGGCACCGACCCCCACCACTCCACCGCCGAGATCGACGTCAAGATCTCCAGCATCGACACCGGCATCGCCGACCGCGACGGCCACCTGCGCAGCGGCGACTTCTTCGAGACCGAGCAGTTCCCGCTGATGACGTTCCGCTCGACCCACGCCGAGCAGCTCGGCGGCGACTCGTACCGCATCACCGGCGACCTGACGATCAAGGACGTGACGCGCCCGCTCGCCATCGACCTGGAGTTCAACGGCTCCGCCACCGACGTGTACGGCAACGAGCGCGTCGGCTTCGAGGGCAGCGCCGAGATCCTGCGCTCCGACTGGGGCCTGACCTGGAACGCGGCGCTGGAGACCGGCGGCGTGATGGTCAGCGACAAGGTCAAGCTGAGCTTCGACATCTCCGCGATCAAGCAGGCCGCCTGAGGCTGCTTGCTGTAGATCCCACGAGCGCGCCCGCCCTGCCGTACCCCACGGCCGGGGCGGGCGCTCTGTCGTACGCACCCGTACAAGGGGTTTGTACGGGTCGTGACGGGTCAAGTGCGGTGCGTGGCGGGAAGGGGGGACCTCATGCACTCGGCAAAGCGGCCCAAGCGGGTCACCTCATGGCATCTGATCGGCGCGCAGCTCGGCGTCTTCCGCAGAGCGGTCTGTATGACACAGGTGGAGCTCGCGAGGCAGCTGGGTGTCGTCGAGGAGACGATCGCCTCGATCGAGCAGGGGCGCAGAGCGCTGAAGCTGGACCTCGCGCTGAGAGTCGACGAACTGCTCGACACGAAGAAGGCGTTGCAGACCGCGGTGGAGAAGGTGCCGCAGCGGGAGAGGTTCCCGTTGTTCGCGCAGGACCTGGTCGAACACGAGCAGGAGGCGCTGACCCTGCTCTCGTACCAGAACCACGTCGTGCCGGGTCTGCTCCAGACCGAGGAGTACGCCCGCGCCGTATTCGGCTGCATGTATCCGCCCCTCGAAGCGGAGGTGCTGGAGGAGTGGGCATCAGCCCGCCTGGAGCGGCAGAAAGTCCTTGAGCGCAAGCCTCGGCAAATGGCCAACTTCCTACTCGAAGAGATCATCCTGCACCGGCCCATCGGCGGCCGCCAGACGCTGCGCAACCAGATCCAGCACCTACGGAACTGCGCCGAACTCCCCTTCATTGGGCTGCAGATCATGCCTACCAGCCGCGAGAAGCATGCGGGACTTGATGGCCCGCTGATCCTGATGGAGACCCCCGACCACGATCATCTCGCCTACGTGGAAGGTCAGCTGACCAGCTACCTTCATGATGATCCGGACGAGGTCAGTGTCCTCCAACAGAAATATGGGATGCTGCGTTCTCAGGCCCTCTCCCCCGCGGAAAGCATGGGTCTGCTGGACGATCTGCTAGGAGACTCATGAACTGGTTCAAGTCCAGTTACAGCAGCGACCAGGGCGGCGCCTGCCTCGAAGTCGCCTACGACTGGCGGAAGTCGAGCTACAGCGGCAGCCAGGGCGGCGACTGCGTAGAGATCGCCGCCCACCCCCTCGCCGTCCACATCCGCGACTCCAAGAACCCCACCGGCCCCGTCCTCACCGTCACCCCGGACGCGTGGGCCGCCTTCCTCGCCGAGCGCTGACCGGGGCCTAGAACTTCTGTCGGCGCAGCAACTTCCGGCCTCCGTCCGGCACCTGCGTCCCCTATGGAAGGACGGAGCAAGGACGGCTTCGGCGGCAGAAGTGCGGGCGTACCGGACTCGGCGGTTGTCGTAGCGGTGGCACTGCCGCACCACCGCTGGGCCCGCCGCCAGGTCACCACCGACCCGCCGCCCCCGCGGACGATTCGCACAAGGCGCCGCCCCTCGTCGTCATCGATCTCGCGGGCGTGTACCCGAACAGTCCCTCGCCGCATTCGGGCTCACCACGTCGACATCAGGCTGACTGCGGTCGCCGCAGTCCCTGAAGGAGCAGTTCGACCAATCGGCGGGGGTCATAGCGGGGGTCGCTGTCACGTCCGATGCAGAGGTTGCCGATGCCGCGCATCAGTTCGTAGGCGTGCGTACCGGGCCTGATTTCGCCGGCGTTGACTGCGGCGTCGAGCAATTGCTCGCAGACGGGCACCAAGCGGTCGAGGAAGTAGGTGTGCAGCGCGTCGAAGCCGCTGCTGTCCGATTGCAGTGCGTTGGCGAGTCCGTGCTTCGTGACCAGGAAGTCAACGAAGAGGTCGACCCACTGACGGAGTGCTGCGAGCGGAGAGTTGGCGCTGGCCAGCAGGCTCGGGCCGGCCTCGGCGCATGCCTCGACCTGGTGGCGATAGACGGCGACGACGAGATCCGCCCGAGTGGGGAAGTGGCGGTAGATCGTTCCCATCCCGACGCCCGCTCTGGCCGCGATCTCACGGATGGGCGCATCGACGCCGGAGGTGACGAACACCGCAGCGGCGGCGTCAAGCAGCGTCTGCTGGTTGCGCAGCGCGTCGGCCCGCTTGCTTCGGGCTGGCACCTCCCCGGAGTGGCTTGTAGTGGGCACCACGCTCTCCTTCCGATGGTCGTTGACAAAGCGGAACACTGCTCCGTATATTAAACGGAACAACGCTCCGCTTTTCAGTCTAGCTGAAGCCGGACGCTCCTGACCGCCTCACCTGCCGCCAGCCGACTGAGACCGGCAGCAGAGGCCATGGAAGGTAAATACGCATCATGAGTGAATCGACTTACACAGCCGACGCCGTCAGCCTGCCCACTCCCGTCCTCTCGGTCAGTCCGGTTGTGCTGTCAGCTCCCGGCCGAGCCGTGGACCTGAAGGTGCGGGTCTCCGCGCCCGTGACCGGGAGCGACCTGCCGGTCATCCTCCTCTCGCACGGTCAGGGCTACTCGAACAACCTCTCCTCACTGAACGGCTACGCCCCCCTCGCCAACTTCTGGGCGGCGCACGGCTTCGTCGTGATCCAGCCCACCCATCTGAGCTCGAGGACGCTGAGCCTGGATCCCGATACCCCCGGGGCGCCTATGTACTGGCGATCGCGGGCCGAGGACATGAAGCGCATCCTCGACCAGCTCGACGTGATCGAGGCCGCCGTCCCGCAGCTCCTCGGGCGCCTGGACCGAAACAAGGTCGCCGTAGCCGGGCACTCGATGGGAGGGCACACCGCGAGCCTGCTGCTGGGCGCCCGGCTCACCGATCCGCACGACGGAACGGAAGTGAACCTGGCCGAGCCCCGGATCAAGGCGGGTGTACTGCTTGCCGCGCCCGGCAGAGGCGGCGATGCCCTCACCGAGTTCGTGGCCGAGAATTATTCTTTCTTCTTGACCACAGATTTCTCCGAGATGACGACGCCCGCGCTCGTGGTCGCCGGCGACAAGGACGACTCTGCCCACCTGACGGTTCGTGGCGCGGACTGGCACACCGATCCGTACTTCCTCTCCAAGGGCCCCAAGTCCCTGTTCACCCTGTTTGGCGCAGAGCACGGGCTCGGCGGGGTCTCTGGATACGACGTCGCCGAGACCACGGACGAGAACCCCGAGCGAGTGTCTGCGGTCCAACTGCTCACCTGGGCCTACCTCCGCACCGAGCTCTACCCCGGGGATTCCGCTTGGCAGGCGGCGCGTGACACGCTGACGACCGGCCCCAACCCGCTCGGACGGGTCGAATCCAAGTAGGCCAAAGAGGCACCACATCTGTAGCGGACCAACGGCACGAGATGGTCGCCCTCGACGATGGATAGTCGCCACACCGGCCCGCGCCGTTCTGGAACGAAGAGCGCTACGCCGGCGCGGACGACCATCTCATCGTCGAGCTGGATCGGCAGCTCCTCCGTAAACGGCACAGCCGGCCCGCCGCCACGCATCCCGCCCCTCGGGCGGCCCAGCGGTCCGGCCAAGCTGAGCAGTGCCATCAATGGCCGGTGGGCCCGGCCCGGTTGCCCTGGGCGGTCTGCTCGGTGACCGGCTGGTCGAACCTTCTGCCTCTGGGCCGCAGCCTGGCACAGTGCATTGGACTGGCAGGTCCGCAGGAGAACAGGATGCACCGTGAGGACAACGACGCCCGAACATCCCGACGACAGCGATGGTGCCACCGATCTGAAGGCTCTGGCCGAACAACTCTCAGGCAGCGAGCCGGACCCGGACCCGGACGATGAGTACGAATGATCGCCGTGGGCTCGCGCTCGAACTAGAATCCGCCGCCCCCGTCGAAACCGCCACCGCCGCCGTCGAAGCCTCCGCCGCCGCCCCAGTCGCCGCCGCTGAAGTCGGACGAGTTGAAGTCCGCGCCGGAGTAGTCGCCGCCGCTGAAGTCACCGCCGCCGTAGTCCGCCGCGTACGCCGGGGTCGAGAGCATGGTGCCCAGCAGCGTGCCCACCAGCAGGCCCGGGAGCAGGCCGCCGCCGAAGTAGCCGCCCGCCCAGGGGCCGTACGCCGGTCCCGCCTCCCAGTACGGGCGGCGGCCGGATTCCGTCTCGACCGTGCGGGCCATCGGGTCCTGGCCGTCCTCGATACGGGCCGCGTCCGCGGCGCAGACCGGGACCTCGCGGGTGGAGCCGGCCGACGGGGACCAGGGGACGTCGGCGACCGAAGGACCGTGGCGCGGGTCGAAGAAGCAGGGCGCCCGGCGGTCCGGCACCGGCTGGCCCGTGCGGCGCGCATCCAGGACCGCCAGCGAGAACCGGCCGTCCTCCAGGGCCTGGGTGACCCCACGTACGTCACTGGGGTGTTGGGCCGATCCCATCAGGGACTTCGCCCTGTCGTACGAGTCGAGTGCGCGTTCGTAGTCGGCGCGCATGGCATCGTCCGCGCCCTTCTCCGAGGGGTGGAAGTCGAGCCGGTCGAGCTCCTCGCCGAAGGCCGTGATGTCCTCGTCGACGACGACCCGGAGCTTGTCGAGTGCGGCCCGTTCTTCCGCGGCCTTCTTCTGGCGCTTGCGGTTGATGACGATGTAGGCGCCCGCGCCGCCGGCGGCCAGGACCACGCCGAGCGTGATCAGGGATCCGGCGTTCGCACCGTTGTCGGAGCCCGTGCCCCAGGAGGAGGGGGCGCTGCCGCGCAGCTGGGGCAGTGCCTGGTCGACGAAGTTGTTCAGCTGGGTCGCGGCGTCGGCGCCGGGGGGCGTCTTGACCGCGGTGACCAGATTCTGTACGGCCTGGTGCGACATGACGCTGCGGTCCGCGCCCGCGTTGAAGCCGTTGCCGAGGCGGATGGCGTACAGGCCGGTGATGCCGGTCTCGGTACGGAGGTTCCGCAGGACCGTGTCCGCGGGGAACTGGGACCCCGTGGGCAGCACGGCCACGAAGAGGGGCTTGTCCGCGTCCTTGATCTTCTTCGCGAGGGCGTCGGCGTCGGCCTTGGAGAGCTGGCCGGCCGCGCCGGGGTCCACATAGACGGGACTCTGCTTCAGCGCCTGGGCCGCGTCCGGCACCCCCGCGGCGCTCGCTCCGGGAGCCAGGAGCACCAGTAGGAACAGTGTCAGCGCCGCGAGGGCCGACAGCAGGGAAAACGGCCTCGTCCTCATATCTCTGACGCTACCTGAAGCCGGGCAAAAGCGGAGATTGCACCGATCACGGTCCGAGCCGGTCACGTTGCCGAGCGGCTCACGGTGCCGAGCGGCGGACGATCAGCTCGGTCGGCAGGACACGATTCCTCGTCGGCACAGAGCATCACGTCAACTCAGGCGCCCGGCGCGCGACGTACTCCCTGCCCGGCAAAACATCCGCGACATGCACCGGAGCCGCCAGCCAGAAGTGGCGGCTCCAGTCCTGACCTGCCTGACCTTCGCGGGCTACTCGGCCGGTTCGACGCCGGCGCGCAGCAGACCGTAGGTGTACGCATCCTCCAGGGCCTGCCAGGAGGCGGCGATGACGTTCTCGGCGACGCCGACCGTGGCCCATTCGCCGCTTCCGTCGCCCGTCGTGATCAGTACGCGGGTGGTGGACTCGGTGCCGTGGCGGCCTTCGAGGATGCGGACCTTGTAGTCGATCAGCTCCAGCTTGGCGAGCTGCGGATAGATCTTCTCCAGGCCGACGCGCAGCGCGCGGTCGAGTGCGTTGACCGGGCCGTTGCCCTCGGCGGTGGCGACGATGCGCTCGCCCTTGGCCCACAGCTTCACGGTGGCCTCGTTGGCGTGGGTGCCGTCGGGGCGGTCCTCGACGATGGCCCGCCAGGACTCGATCCGGAAGTAACGGCGGGCTCGGCCCTCCGCCTCCTCGCGCAGCAGCAGCTCGAAGGAAGCGTCCGCGGCCTCGTAGGTGTAGCCCTTGAGCTCGCGCTCCTTCACCCGCTCGACAACCCGGCCGACGAGCTCACGGTCGCCGCCGAGGTCGATGCCGAGCTCTTTGCCCTTGAGCTCGATGGAGGCACGGCCGGCCATGTCGGAGACGAGCATCCGCATGGTGTTGCCGACCAGCTCGGGGTCGATGTGCTGGTACAGGTCCGGGTCGACCTTGATGGCCGAGGCGTGCAGTCCGGCCTTGTGGGCGAAGGCCGAGACACCGACGTAGGGCTGGTGGGTGGAGGGCGTGAGGTTGACGACCTCGGCGATGGCGTGCGAGACCCGGGTCATGTCGGCCAGGGCGCCTTCGGGGAGGACCTTCTTGGCGTACTTGAGCTCCAGGGCGGCGACGACCGGGAAGAGGTTGGCGTTGCCTACCCGCTCGCCGTAGCCGTTGGCGGTGCACTGGACATGGGTCGCGCCCGCGTCCACCGCGGCCAGGGTGTTGGCGACGGCGCAGCCGGTGTCGTCCTGGGCGTGGATGCCGAGGCGTGCGCCGGTGTCGGCGCTGACGGTGGAGACGACGGCCTGGATCTGGGCCGGGAGCATGCCGCCGTTGGTGTCGCAGAGCACGACGACGTCGGCGCCCGCGTCGGAGGCGGTGCGGACGACGGACTTGGCGTACTCCGGGTTGGCGCGGTAGCCGTCGAAGAAGTGCTCACAGTCCACGAACACGCGGCGGCCCTGTTCGCGCAGGTAGGAGACGGTGTCGCGGACCATCTCCAGGTTCTCTTCGAGGGTGGTCCGCAGGGCCAGCTCCACATGCCGGTCGTGCGACTTGGCGACCAGCGTGATCACCGGCGCGCCGGACTCCAGGAGCGCCCTGACCTGCGGGTCCTCGGCGGCCTTTGCGCCTGGGCGGCGGGTGGCGCCGAAGGCGACGAGCTGGGCGTGCTTGAAGGTGATCTCCTGCTGGGCGCGCGAGAAGAACTCCGTGTCGCGCGGGTTGGCGCCGGGCCAGCCGCCCTCGATGAACCCCACGCCGAAGTCGTCCAGGTGCCGGGCGATGGTCAGCTTGTCCGCGACGGTGAGGTTGATGCCCTCGCGCTGCGCGCCGTCGCGCAGCGTGGTGTCGAAGACATGAAAGCTGTCGTCGGTATCCGTGGTCATGGCTGAATTGACTCCTGTCGGATTCGTGGCTCCTGAAGTACTGGCTCCACTTGCCCCCATCTTCGCGCGGCTCGTTCCCGGCCAGGGTGAGGCCGCAAAACGAAAAAACCTCTCGCGGGTGCGAGAGGTCTGCGCGCGGGTCTGGGGCACGGTGTCCGCCGTCGTATGTGGTGGTACGGGGCGGTCACTGAGGACCGGCGCGCTTGCTGCCCATAATCATGGCGAACGTAAGCACGGTGGCAGTTTGCCACAATGGCCTGGCGGCCGGGACAGGGGTCTCACAATGCGGGCGCCTGCGCGGTGCGGTGCCGGGCGGCCAGGTGCGGTGCGGCGGCTGCGGTGTGTACTCGGGGCTCCGCCCCGAACCCCGTACGTGCTTCGCGCGTGTCCTCAATCGCCGGACGGGCTGAGAATTCAGCCCCGCCGGCGATTGAGGCGCGGGGTCCGGGGCGGAGCCCCGGTTACGGGATGGGGGTACCTCCCACGACCGCCAGGCCGTAGGAGGAGGGCGGGGTGGGGGAAAAGCACCCGTCAGGGGACCCGGGACGCCGCCGGGGACGGGGTCACCCCTGGCGCCGTCTCCGCCACCCGGTTCAGGTCGATGTCCCGCGTCTCCCGCATCGACAGGTACACCACCAACGACACCGCCGCGCACCCCGCCACGTACCAGTAGAACCCCGACTCCACCCCTGCGTCCTTGAACCACAGCGCCACATACTCCGCCGTCCCCCCGAACAGCGCGTTGGCGATGGCGTACGGCAGTGCCACGCCCAGCGCCCGCACCCCCGTCGGAAACAGTTCCGCCTTCACACACGCGTTGATCGACGTGTAGCCGGTGATCACAACGAGTGCCAGCAGTGAGAGACCCAGCGCCGGCCAGAAGGAGCCCGCGTGCTTGAGCATCGTCATGATCGGCACGGTCAGGAAGGTCGAGCCGATCGCGAAGGTGATCAGCAGCGGGCGGCGGCCGATCCGGTCGGAGAGCGTGCCCACGAGCGGCTGCAGGCAGGCGAAGACGATCAGCGCGCAGAAGGACACCAGGGTCGCGGTCTGCTTCGGCAGGCCCGCGGAGTTGGACAGGTACTTCGTCAGGTAGGTCGTGTACGTGTAGTACGCGACGGTCCCGCCCATGGTCAGCGCAATGACCAGGAACGCCTCTCGCTTGTGCGCCCACAGCGCCTTGATCGTGCCCTTCTCCCCCGCGGGGGTGTCATCGCCGGACTCCTCGTAGACCTCCGTCTCGAGCATGTTGCGGCGCAGATAGAAGACGACCGCAGCGCCGAACGCGCCGATGATGAACGGGATGCGCCAGCCCCAGCTGTGCAGCGCGTCCGCGGACATCGTGCGCTGCAGGATGATCTGGAGGCCGAGGCCGACGATCTGGCCCGCGGTCATCGAGACGTATTGGAAGCTGGAGGCGAAGCCCCGGCGCTCGGGCGCGGAGGCCTCGGTGAGGTAGGTCGCGCTGGCCGCGTACTCGCCGCCGACGGACAGACCCTGGAGCAGCCGGGCGATCAGCAGGACGGCGGCTCCGCCGTAGCCGGCGACCCCGTACGTCGGCGCGATCGCGATGAGGACGGCCGAGGCGGACATCAGGCTGACGGTGAGGGTCAGCGCGGCCTTGCGGCCCTTGCGGTCACCGACCCGGCCGAGCAGCCAGCCGCCGACCGGGCGCATGAAGAAGCCGACGGCGAAGATGCCCGCGGTGTTCATGAGCTTGGCGGTGTCGTCCCCCTCGGGGAAGAACGCGCCTGCGAAGTACGTGGCGAAACTGGCGTACACGAACCAGTCGAACCACTCCACCATGTTGCCGGCCGAGCCGACCCAGATCTTCTTCCAGTGCTCTCGTCCCATGATCCGAGACCGTGTCGGAATGATCTTGGACGGGCAAGAGCGTGGGAGACAACGATCGTGAGTACTTGCGTGCGTTGCGTTCAGGGAAGCAGGGCTTCCGCAATGAATTCCCGCACGTGGGCGAGGACTTGGGGCCGTCCGGTACCGGGCAGGCCGACCGCGACGTGCACGCTGAACCCGTCGAGCAGGGCGCGCAGCCGGGCGGCGAAGCGGTCCGCGTCGACGGGGCGGAACTCCACGCGGGAGATGCCCTCCGCGATCAGGGCCACGAGGTCCCGGTGCCAGGATCCCTCGATGGCGGCCTGGCGGGCGCGGGCATCGTCGTCGGCGTTCTGCGAGCGGTTCCAGACCTCGAGCCAGAGAGTCCAGTGGGGGTCGCGGGGCCCGTCGGGGATGTACAGATCGACGTAGGCGTCGAGCCGTTCGCGGGCCGGCGCCTGCCGGGAGAGCAGCGCACTGCGCTCCGCCCCGAGGCGTCCCTCGCTCCACTCCAGGGTCTGGAGCAGGAGCTCGTCCTTGGTGCGGAAGTAATAGAGGAGATGCCCACTGCTCATCCCCACCTCGCGCCCGAGCCCCGCCATGGTGAGCCCGTCGAGGCCGCGCTCGGCGATGGTGGCCATGGCGGCGGCGAGGACGGACTCACGGGGCGGCGCGATATTGCGACGGCGCTGGGCGGGGGTCATACAGCGATCTCCTCGGCGACGACCGCCTGATCGAGGGACACTTCGTGCATCTGTCTGTTCTACCTGATCGGCCCCGGCACTGCGCCGCCCGTGCGCAGAGCCTCAGACCTTCGGCTGCTGCTGCGTGATGCAGTGAATGCCGCCGCCGCCCGCGAAGATCGTCCTCGCGTCGACCAGCGTCACCGTCCGGCCCGGGTACAGGCGGCGGAAGATGCCGGCCGCGATCTCGTCGCGCGGGTCGTCGAAGGCGCACAGGACCACACCGCCGTTGCAGACGTAGTGGTTGATGTACGAGTAGTCGACCCAGCCGCCGTCCTCCTCCCGCACCACCGTCGGCGCCTCGATCTCGACGACCTCGATGCGGCGGCCCTTCGCGTCCTTCTGGGCCTTGAGGAACTCCACGTTCTCCTTGCAGAGCTCGTGGTCCGGGTGGGCCGGGTCGGGCTGGGTGTGGGCGACTATGACGCCCGGGCCCGCGAAGGCGGCCACGATGTCGACATGGCCCAGGGTGCCGTAGCCGTGCGGCGGGTAGTCCGCGGTCAGGCCGCGCTTCAGCCAGATCGCCTTGGTGGTGCCGAGCCGGGCGTGGATCTCGGCCTCGACCTCCTCCTTCGACCAGCCCGGGTTGCGCTCCGGGCCGAGCTGCACCGTCTCGGTGAGCAGCACCGTGCCCTCGCCGTCGACATGGATGCCGCCGCCCTCGTTCACCAGCGGTGAGGAGTGGACCTTCACTCCGGCCAGGTCGGACACATGGCGGGCGATCTTCGAGTCGTGCTCCCAGCGGGCCCACTCCTGCGCGCCCCAGCCGTTGAACACCCAGTCCACCGCCGCCAGTTGCTCTCCGTTCGTGACGAACGTCGGGCCGATGTCGCGCATCCAGGCGTCGTCCAGCTCGTGCTCGACGACGTCGATGTCGGGGCCGAGCAGGGCACGGGCGTCCTCCGCCTGCCCCGGGCCGACGACCATGGTGACCGGCTCGAAGCGGCGTACGGCCTGGGCGACCGACGCCCATGCCCGCCGGGACTCGGCGAGGTCGTCGCCGGTGAAGGTGACGTTGGGGCCCGGCCAGGCCATCCAGGTGCGCTCGTGCGGGGCCCACTCGGGCGGCATACGGAAGGTCATCGGAGATCCCTTACAGGAAGTAGAGGCGGTTGAGGGAGATCGAGTCGGCGGGCTCCGAGCGCAGCGGATCGCCGTCGAGGGTGACCAGGCCCGTAGGGCCGTCGACACCGACGTCGCCGATCCGGGAGTTGAGGCGCAGATCGGCCGGTCCGATGCCACGGGTGCCGCGCACGGCGACCCTTCTGCGGCGCGTCGGCATCAGGTCGGAGCCGAGTTCGGTGGCCGCCCTGGCCACGAAGGCGACCGAGATGTCCGCCGGCGTGGCTCCGTACGCACCGAACTGCGGCCCGAGGACGAGCGGTTCACAGGTGTCGGTCGCGGCGTTCGGGTCGCCCACGACACCGTAGGCGGGGAAGCCCGACTTGAGGACGAGCTGCGGCTTCGCCCCGAAGTACTGCGGCTGCCACAGCACGATGTCCGCGAGCCTGCCCACTTCGATCGAGCCGATCTCGTGCGCGAGACCGTGCGCGATCGCCGGGTTGATGGTCAGCTTCGCCATGTAGCGCAGCACGCGCGCATTGTCGTCGTGCGCGCCGTCACCCTCCATCGGGCCCAGCTCGGCCTTCATCTTCCCGGCCATGGCGAAGGTGCGGCGTACGGTCTCGCCCGCGCGCCCCATGCCCTGCGCGTCGGAGGAGGTGATGCCGATCGCGCCGAGGTCGTGCAGTACGTCCTCGGCGCCCATCGTCCCGGCCCTGATCCGGTCGCGCGCCATCGCGGCGTCGCCGGGCAGGTCGGTCTTGAGGTCGTGTACCGAGACGATCATTCCGTAGTGCTCGGCGACCGCGTCCCGGCCGAAGGGCAGGGTCGGGTTGGTGGAGGAGCCGATGACATTCGGCACTCCCGCCATCTTCAGCACGTTGGGTACGTGTCCGCCGCCGCAGCCCTCGATGTGGAAGGCGTGGATGGTCCTGCCGTCCAGGACCCTGAGGGTGTCCTCGACCGACAGACATTCGTTGAGGCCGTCACTGTGCAGGGCGACCTGCACGTCGTGCTCCTCGGCGACCCGCAGCGCGGTGTCGAGGGCGCGGGTGTGCGCGCCCATGTCCTCATGCACCTTGAAGCCTGAGGCGCCGCCCTCGGCGAGCGCCTCGACCAGCGGCGCGTCGTCGGAGGACGAACCGCGGGCGAGGAAGCCGATGTTGACGGGCCAGGCGTCGAAGGCGTTGAAGGCGTGCTTGAGGGCCCATGGCGAGTTGACGCCAACGCCCCAGACAGGACCGAACTCCTGACCGATGATTGTGGTGACGCCGGACGCGAGGGAGGCTTCCATGATCCGCGGCGACAGCAGATGTACGTGGGTGTCGACGGCACCGGCGGTGGCGATGAGGCCCTCACCGGAGACGATGGACGTGCCGGTGCCGACGACGACGTCCACGCCGTCGAGGGTGTCCGGGTTCCCCGCTCGTCCGATGCCGGCGATCCGGCCCTCGCGAATACCGATGGACACCTTGCGAATGCCCTGAACGGCGTCGATGACGAGGACGTTGCTGATGACGACGTCGCAAGTCTCGCGGACGGCTGCGGCCTTGAGGTGGAGTCCGTCGCGGGCGGTCTTGCCGAAGCCGGCGAGGAATTCGTCGCCGGGCTTCTGGGAGTCGGACTCGACGCGGACGACAAGCCCGGAGTCGCCGAGGACGACACGGTCGCCCGCACGGGGGCCGTGCACGGATGCGTACTCGTACGGATCGATGCCGGTCATCGGCGGACCTCCAGTCGGTAGTGCGAGTCGGGCGCGGGTCGCCCCGCTGGGGCGGCGGTGCGGTCGTCGGTGGCGGCCACCACTCCGGGAGCGGTGCTCACCGGCCCGAGGGCGGAGCCGCCTGCGGGCACGGCGGCCGTCACGCCGGGAGCCGTGCTCACCGGCCCGAGGGCGGAGCCGCCTGCGGGCGCGGCAGCCGTCCGACCGCGAGCGCCGGCCATCGGGGTCACGTCACGGGCGGCGGTCATCGGAGTCACGTCAGGGGCCGCGGTCACCGGGGTCACGCCCGGAGCGCCGGCCATCGGGCCACGCGGGGCAGCGGTCACCGGGCGGGACGCCGCGGCCTCCGCGCCGACCGGGCCGAGAGGGGCGGCGCTCACCGGGCCGCTCCCAGGTAGCCGCAGGCCGTCGCGCGCCGCAGGGCCTCCTCCTTTGCGCCCGGCGCGTCCAGCGGGCCGTCGACCAGGCCCGCGAAGCCGATCGCGATCCGGTCGCCGCCGATGGGCAGCAGGCCGACCTCCGCCTCGCCACCGGGGTCGAAGCGGACCGAGGAGCCCGCCGGGACGCACAGACGCATGCCGTAGGCCGCGGACCTGTCGAAGTCGAGGCGCGGGTTTGCCTCGAAGAAGTGGAAGTGCGAGGTGACGCTGACCGGCACGGTCGCGGTGTTGCGTACGGTCAGCCGCACCGCGGGCTCCGGCTCGGGGTGCGCGGGCCCGGGCACCACCGCGCCGGGTGCCCCATCCCCCAGGCCGCCGCCCCCGATCGGGTCGGAGACGACCGCGAGCCGTGACCCGTCGTCGAAGACGGCCTCCACATGCACCTCGCTGACCACGTCCGCCACGCCGGGCAGGACGTCGTCGGGGCCGAGCACACTGCGCGCCGCCTCGATCGCCTCGGCGAGCCGGCGCCCGTCGCGGGCCGCCTCGCAGACGGTGTCGGCGATGAGCGCGGTCGCCTCCGGCACATTGAGCCGCAGACCGCGGGCCCGGCGCGCCCGCGCCAGTTCGGCGGCGCCGAAGAGCAGCAGCCGGTCGCGCTCGGTCGGGGTCAGTCGCACGTCACCACACCTCCTATTTCGAACGACACTCTAACTGCGAGTTTCTTTTCACGGAAGCATTGACGGGTGAGCATTGCTTGAGCCACATTGAGCGGCACTCAAACAGTCGAGCGTCAGGGACGACCAATGCCGATAGAACAGCGCGGGGTGGACACCATCCCGGAGTCGGAGCGCACCAGCACTCCCCGGGACCTCATCTCGATCCTGCTGGGCTCGAACCTGTGCCTCGGCGTGATCGTCTTCGGCTGGCTGCCGGTCTCCTTCGGACTCGGTCTGTGGGCATCGGTCACCTCGATCGTCGCGGGCACGATCGTCGGAGTCGCGGTCACCGCGCCGCTCGCCCTGGTGTCTCTTCGCACCGCCACCAATCTGTCCACGTCCAGCGGCGCGGCGTTCGGCGTACGCGGCCGGCTCGTCGGCTCCGTCGTCGGCCTGCTGCTCTCCCTCGGGTACACCGCGCTGACCCTGTGGATCGGCGGGGACGTGATGATCGGCACCCTGGCGCGGATCGCCGGGCTGCCGACGGGCGGCGTCGCGCACACCCTGGTGTACGCACTGCTCGCCGCGTGCACCGTCGTCGGCGCCGTGTACGGCTACCGGCTGCTGCTCCGCCTCAGCAAGGTCCTCGCCATCGGCATGACCGCGCTGCTGCTGCTCGGACTGATCGCCTACGCCCCGGACCTCACCACGGCCGCGCCGCCGGCCACCCCGTACCTGCTGGGCTCCCTCTGGCCGACCTGGCTGCTGTCCGCGGTGGCCGCGGGCCTCAGCGGCCCGGTCGCCTTCATCACCCTGCTCGGCGACTACACGCGCTACATCTCGCCGCTGCGGCACACCCCGCGCCGGGTGCTGCGGGCCACCTGTCTGGGTCTGGTCGCGGGTCTGCTGATCCCGCAGCTCTTCGGCACGTACACGGCGCTCGCGGCCCGTGCGGCGCTCGACTACGCGGGCCCGCTGGTCGCCACGGCCCCCGTCTGGTACCTGGTCCCGCTGCTCCTGGCGGCCACCGCGGGCTCGGTCGGCAACGCCGGCCTGATGCTCTACTCCATGGGCCTCGACCTGGACGCGATCCTGCCGCGCGCGACGCGGACGCGGGCGACGCTGGTCGTGGCGGCCGTGGCGACGTTCTTCGTCTTCCTCGGCCACTTCGCCTGGGACGCGCAGTCCGCGATGACGTCGTTCGTACTGCTGCTCACGGCGATCGGCACGCCCTGGGCGGTGATCACGATGATCGGCCACGCCCGCTGCGGCGGCACGTACGACGCGGAGGCCCTGCAGGTGTACAACCGCCGTGCGCAGGGCGGCATCTACTGGTTCCGCTCGGGCTGGAACCCGCGCGCGGCACTCTCCTGGGCGCTGGGAGCGGCAGTCGGCCTGACCGCCGTCTCGACCCCGCTGTACGAGGGCCCGCTGCTGGGCCTTACGGGCGGGGTGGACTGCAGTTTCGTACTGTCGGGCCTGGTGGGCGGCGCGAGTCGGCTGCTGCTGGGGCCGGGGCCCGCCCGGGTGCCGGAGCGCGAGCCCGAGGCCGAAGTGGCCGTTTCCTGACCGCTCCGCCAACAGCCGGGCCCGCCCCCTGGTGTGCAGGGGGCGGGCCCGTTTCCTGTCGGCGGCTCAGCCCAGCTGGTGGGTCCAGCCGTGGACGTCCTCCGCCTTGCCCGTCTGGATGTCCAGCAGCGCCTTGCGCAGCTTCATCGTGACCTCGCCCGGCTCACCACCGGACTGCTTCCAGTCGCCGCCCGCGGACTTGACCAGGCCGACCGGGGTGATCACCGCGGCCGTACCGCAGGCGAAGACCTCCTTGAGCGTGCCGTTCTCGGTGTCGCCCCGCCACTGGTCGATGGAGATCCGGGCCTCTTGGGCCTCGTGGCCGAGGTCCTTGGCGAGCTTGAGGAGCGAGTCACGGGTGATGCCGGCGAGCAGCGAGCCGGTGAGCTCGGGCGTGACGATCTTGTCCTCGTACACGAAGTACAGGTTCATCCCGCCCAGTTCCTCGACCCACTTGTGCTCCACCGCGTCGAGGTAGGCGACCTGGTCGCAGCCCTTCGCGGCGGCCTCGGCCTGAGCGAGCAGGGACGCGGCGTAGTTGCCGCCGGTCTTGGCGTCGCCCATGCCGCCGGGGACGGCGCGCACCCGGTCCTCGGACAGCCAGATCGAGACCGGCTTGACGCCACCGGGGAAGTAGGCGCCCGCTGGCGAGGCGATGACGATGAAGAGGTACTCGTTGGAAGGCCGCACGCCCAGGCCGACCTCGGTCGCGATCATGAACGGGCGCAGGTAGAGCGACTCCTCGCCGCCGTGCGGGGGCACCCAGGCCCTGTCCTGCTGGACCAGCGCGTCACACGCCGCGATGAACGTCTCGACCGGCAGCTCCGGCATGGCGAGCCGGCGGGCGGACCGCTGGAAGCGCTCGGCGTTGGCCTCGGGGCGGAAGGAGGTGATCGAGCCGTCGGGGCGACGGTAGGCCTTCAGGCCCTCGAAGATCTCCTGCGCGTAGTGCAGGGTCATATTGGCCGGGTCGATCGACAACGGCGCGTACGGGACGAGCTGAGCGTCGTGCCAGCCACGCCCCTCCGTCCACTTGATCGTCACCATGTGATCGGTGAAGTGGCGGCCGAATCCGGGGTTGGCCAGGATCGCCTCGCGCTCCGCGTCGGACAGCGGGTGTGAGGAGGGCTTGAGCTCGATCGTGGGCGTCGTCATGAGTGCAATGTCCTTCACCGGTTGTTTGTGACGGACCGCGCTCACGCCGCTACTGGTGCTAGGACGTCCGAGCTTTACCGCATGCCGCGGCCCACGTCCGATTATCGCTCGCGTGGCACCGTGCTAGAAACGGGGTGAATGCGGTCCAGGGATGATGGTGGCACCCGGAGGCCGCACAAGAGAAGCCGCCGGGTGCGGTTGCGACCCGGCGGCTCTGTCACATCCGACGGGTCAGCTCGCTACTCGTACCGCGAGCGCGTCGCCGATCTCGTCCGTCGTACGGACCGTGGAACCGTCGCGTTCCGCGAGGTCGGCGGAGACGGCCTCCTCGATGCGCGCGGCCTCGGCCTCGTAGCCGAGGTGCCGCAACAGGAGGGCGACGGAGAGGATCGTGGCCGTCGGGTCCGCCTTGCCGGTGCCCGCAATGTCGGGCGCCGAGCCGTGGACGGGCTCGAACATCGACGGAAACGCGCCCGTCGGGTTGATGTTTCCGGACGCGGCCAGGCCGATGCCGCCGGTCACGGCAGCGGCGAGGTCGGTGAGGATGTCACCG
Organism: Streptomyces sp. NPDC019890; assembly: GCF_044903445.1. Lineage (NCBI taxonomy): Bacteria > Bacillati > Actinomycetota > Actinomycetes > Kitasatosporales > Streptomycetaceae > Streptomyces > Streptomyces sp. NPDC019890. The sequence goes on from NZ_JBJDQK010000003.1 coordinate 160,165, forward strand.
AAGAGGTTGTCGGTGACGATGACGTCGAAGCGCTCGGGCTGGGTGACGAAGAAGATCGTCGCCGCGTCGACGTGCAGATAGTCGGTGGTGACCTCGGGGTACTCCTGGCCGACCCGGTCGAAGATGTTCTTCCACATGTGACCGGCGTAGACGAGGACGTTGTTCTTGTGGACCAGCGTCAGCTTCTTGCGCGGGCGGGCGTTGGCGCGCTCGTACGCGTCGCGGACAACCCGTTCGACGCCGTACGCGGTGTTGACGCTGACCTCGGTGGCGATCTCGTGCTCCGTACCTGTACGGAGCGAGCCGCCATTGCCGGTGTACGGGCCCTCGGTGCCCTCGCGGACGACGACGAAGTCGATGTCGGGGCGGCCGGCCAGCGGGGTCGCGGTGTTGGCGAAGAGCTTCGACGGACGCAGGTTGACGTAGTGGTCGAAGGCGAAGCGGAGCTTGAGCAGCAGCCCGCGCTCGAGCACACCGGACGGCACGGACGGGTCACCGATGGCGCCGAGCAGGATGGCGTCGTGGTTCTTGAGTGAGCCGAGCTCCGCGTCGGGAAGGGTCTCTCCGGTGCGGTGCCAGCGCTGGGCGCCGAGGTCGTACTCCTTGGTCTCCAGCTTCACGTCCTGAGGGAGGACGGCGGAGAGGACCTTGAGGCCCTGGGCCACGACCTCCTGGCCGATGCCGTCACCGGGGATCACTGCGAGATTGATGCTGCGAGACATGTCGGCACTCTACGCCGCGTCCCACCCCATGACACGCACTGTCCAGCATCTGGACGGGGCGCTCCCCTGAACCGGGGCAGGCCCCGGCCCCCTGGACGCCCTTCGGGCGTGGGCAGCGCATCGACTACTTCGAGGTCAAGCGGTCCTGAAGGTCCTGAAATGTTCTAGTGGCCGGTCGAGCCGCCGTTGTCCCTGCGGTCGAGGGCTCGCTGCAGTGCGGCGGCGGCGTTCTTGCGGTCGGACTCACTCGTACGGGAGGAGTGGCGGACGCGGCGGGCGGTCTCAGCGGGCATGGTGATCGACTCCTTGAGATCACAGAGATTTCGAAGGCGCCGGAGGGGCGGGGAGCGGTGCCGCAGGGGTTGCCTGCGAAGGTGCACTGGCTCACGGCCGCCATTCGCTGGATCGAGCGAGACGTTCGGCTTATACAAAGCTAGGTCAGGTACGCGCTCCTGTCTCCACAGTTACTCGGACTTCCTACTATCTGAGACAGCGATCACCCCAACGTCACCGGGAGAAGCCTCTGAGCTCGCGGATCAGGGCCCGGACGGCTACGGTGCGGGCCGGCTCAGGGGTGGACAACGTCGGAGGCGACCGTGCTCGGGCGGTCAGACCTCGCAGTTGATCTCCAGGTCGGTGCCCGCTTCGCCGTCACAGTCGTCCGTATCGACATTGCCGTCGAGGAAGTCCCCCATGGGGCCGCCGCTGAGGACGTCGTCGCCGGCCCCGCCGTCGATCGCGTCCCTCCCGCCCGCGGCCCCGACGGTCTGGGAGTTCTGGTCGACGTTGTCACCGAACAGGACGTCGTTCCCGCCGCGCCCGGAGATCAGGTCGTTCCCGGCGGTCGCTCCGGTGGCATCCCCCAGGGCACTGTCGCCGACGATGAGGAACTCGCCCCCGCTGCCACCCACGATCCGGTCGTTGCCGGAGCCGATCGCCGTGCCCCCGGAGGCGCTGTGGTCGCCGACCGCGATCGTTCCGCCGTCCGGGCCGAGGTCGATGACATCGTCACCGCCGCTCCCGCTCGCGTTGCCGATGATGGCGGTGCTGTCGCCCGTCGCATCGCCGAGTTCCCCACGGCCTTCCAGCAGTACGTCGTCGCCGGCTCCCGAGGCTTCGTAGAAGCCGAGCGCGTCTCCGTAGAGACCGTCGTTTCCGTCGCCGCCCTCGAGACGGTCCCTCGCACCACCGGAGGCGTAGTCGCCTCTGCTGTCGCCGACCAGGCCGTCGTCTCCGGGCCCGCCGTACAGCGCGTCGGCGGCCGCCCCGTCGGCCGTGCCCTGTACGGCGTAGTTGTCGCCCACCAGACTGTCGTTGCCGGCGCCGCCGATGAGATGGTCCTCTCCCGCGGCTCCGGTCGCGTCCGAGGTGCGGCTGTAACCGTCGCCGATCACCTCGTCGTCGCCGTCGCCGCCGTCGATCGCGTCCTCGCCCGGGCCGCCGATCAGACGGTCGTTGCCGCCGAGACCGCAGATCAGGTCGATGCCGCCCAGGCCGTCGATGACGTCGTCGCCCGGAGTGCCGATGATCACGTCAGGCCCCGGCGTCCCGGTCGTGGTCGTGGCCGGGGCGCCGAAGCAGAGCGGCGTCCGCGCGTCGGCTTCGCCCGCTCCCAGGCCGACGAGGGCGGACGCCGCAAGGACGTTGGCGCAACAGATCAGGAGGACCCGGTGGCCAGGTCTCGGTCGGAGGTGCTTGGGCTGCATGGCTGCTCCATGGTCTGGTCGTGAGCACTGGCGCGTCATCACTTCCAGCCCCGGGCCCCCGAACAGCGCCGCTGCTCGTGTTTTCATCCGTTCAGTCACGGCTTTCGGATCAGCCACGGCCACCCGGCAGTCTCCGCTTCCGCATCCTTCGCAGTTCAACAGCAATTCACGGATCTCTCCCGGTACGGCTGTGGACCATTGCGACCGCCGACTGCACTCTTGCGCTCGATGTGCCGCAGGGGCACACAAAGAGCAGGGGCGGACGCATGACACCGATCAGTCGTAGGGGTTTCGTGGCTCTCGGCGCGGGCGTGGTGGCAGCGGCCGCCATACCGCCGGCCGCCGGGTCCGCCGAGGCGGCCACGAGCGCGGCCACCGCCGAGGCGGCGACCGGGACCATCGGCGATGTGAAGCACGTGGTCGTCCTGATGCAGGAGAACCGCAGCTTCGACCACTACTTCGGCAGGCTCAAGGGTGTACGCGGCTTTGCCGACCGGGGCGGCATCACCCTCGCCGGCGGTCACAGCGTCTTCAACCAGCCCAACGGCCTGGGCCGCCAGTACCCGTGGAAGCTGAGCGCCACGCCCGACGCCGGGGGCGTGGACGGCGAGACGCTCGCCCAGTGCAACGGCGATCTGCCGCACAGCTGGACCTCTCAGCACACCGCCTGGAACAAGGGCCGCCTCGACAGCTGGGTGTGGGGCGTCGGCAACGTACGCACGATGGGCTATCTGGAGCGCGCGGACATTCCGTTCCACTACGCGCTGGCCGACAACTACACCATCTGCGACGCCTACTTCTGCTCCACGCTGAGCGCCACCGGGCCCAACCGCACGTACCTCTGGAGCGGCAAGGTCGACGCCTCCAGCTCGGACGGCGGCGACGAGTCGGGGCTCACCTGGGAGACGTACGCGGAAGCGCTGCAACGCGCCGGAGTGACCTGGAAGGTCTACCAGAACGCCCAGGACAACTACGGCGACAACGGGCTCGCCTACTTCAAGCAGTTCGAGACGGCCACGCCCGGCAGCGCCCTGTACGACCGCGGCATGGCTTCCGTCCCGAAGGTCACCGGGTCCACCCCCGACGACATCGCCGCCGCGATCAAGGCCGACGCGCTGGCCGGGATGCTGCCTCAGGTCTCCTGGGTGGTGGCGAACGAGGCCTTCTCCGAGCACCCGTACGCACCGCCCGGCGACGGAGCGCACTTCGTCGACCTCGTCTACCGGGCACTCGCCGCCAGCCCCGAGGTCTTCGACTCGACCGTTCTCTTCCTCAACTACGACGAGAACGACGGCTTTTTCGACCATGTCCCGCCGCCGGCGCCGCCCGCGGGCACGCCGGGCGAGTTCCTGAACGGCGTCCCGTACGGACTGGGCTTCCGTGTCCCCATGCTGGTGATGTCCCCGTGGACCCGCGGCGGCTGGGTCAGCTCCGAGGTCTTCGACCACACCTCGGTGCTGCGCTTCCTGGAGACCTGGACCTCCGCCATCGGCAAGCCGGCGAGCTGCCCGAACATCAGCGCCTGGCGCCGCAAGGTGACCGGCGATCTCACCGGAGTCTTCGACTTCGCCAACCCCGTGTACGGAGTGCCGTCGCTGCCCGGCACGGCGAAGGTCATCGGCCAGAGCACGTGCGGACCGCTGCCCAACCCGGTCCCGACGAACAACGCCCTGCCGGGGCAGGAGGCAGGCACCCGCCCCGCGCGCGCCCTGCCCTATCAGCCGAACGGCAATCTCGACCGGCTGGAGTTCGGTAAGGCCGGCAAGATCCTGGCCTGGTTCTCCATGGCCAACCAGGGCTCGCCGGCCAGGAGTGCCGCGCACTTCTCCATCCACCCCAACGCGTACCGCAGCACCGAGCCGTGGCAGTACACCGTCGACGCGGGCGGCACGGCGTCCGACTACTTCAACATCGGCACGGGGTTCGGCGCCGGCAAGTACGACATCAGTATGGCCGGACCGAACCGCTTCCTGCGGCGCTTCACGGGTGACGCGACGAAGGCGGGCAAGTCCATCGAGGTGGCGGCGCGCTACGCCGTCGAGAGCGGCAGTGGCAAGCAGGCGATCTGGTTCAAGCTGACCAACACCTCCGCGTCGGCGGTGAGGTTCACCATCAAGGCGGACAACTACCGCACGGACGGCCCCTGGACGTACACCGTCCCGGCGGGCGGATCCACCGAGGACTACTTCAACGCGGTGGCGTACCAGAACGGCTGGTACGACTTCACCGTCACGGCGGACGTGGACCCGACCTGGTCACGGCGGTACACCGGGCACATCGAGACCGGCTCCCCCAGCGTCAGCGGCTGAGGCCCGCGCCGGAGGTCAGGTCCTGGAGGCCCACGACGCGGAGCAGCTCCAGCCGCTCGTGGGCGTGGACGGCGCGGGACGCGGGAGCGCTCTGAGCCGCAGCCGGACGCCCGGACCACCGGACTAGAGGACGTCGCCGTCACGCCAGTCGAAGAGCAGCGCGGCGGGCGGCTTGGGGAGCGGGCGGGCGGCGGCGGACCGCAGATAGGTGGAGTCCTCCTCGTCCGGAAGATGCACGACCCCGTTCGGTCCGAGGCCCTCGATCCGGCCCCGCCACAGCTGCCAGCCGCGAGCCCGGTACAACTCGGCCCCGTCGTCGGACGCGGAGAGCGCGCCGAACTCGTACGCCCCGTCGATCACTTGCTCCAACGAGTCCAGCACCCGGCTGCCCAGTCCGCGCCGTCGCCGGTCGGCGCGTACGGCCACGGCCTCGACGTATCCGATCCGCAGCGAGCGGCCCCGGTGGATCACCCGGCGCTGGATCACGCTGCCGTGCGCGACGGGCTCCCCGTCCTCGTACACCAGCGCATGGACGCCGCCGAGCCCGTGGTCGAAGTCCTCGTCGCTGAAGTCGCCGTCGAACGCGTCCGTCAGCAGTGTGCGGATCTGCAGGAGTTCGGCGGGGCTGAGCTCGAAGGTGTGGGCGGTGCGGGCCGACTCGGTCATGTTCGGCATCCTCCCAGGCCCGTCGCTGCTCGTCCCTCCGTATCACGCACTCATGGCTGCCCGGCGTATCCGCCGGCGGAGGCGACCGGGCTGGGGGCGCCGCTGAAGATCGCCCCGGTGCCGGAGGGCGTCTGGTTGAGGACCCAGAGGCCGATCAGTACGGCGAGAGCGAAGACGACCGTGATGAGGACCGCGAGGACCAGACGGCGCCTGCGTTCCCGGCGGAGCCAGCCGCCGCGAGCGGTGCGATAGGCGTCGGGGGCGGGCTGCACCTGGCCGGCGAGGGCTTCGAGGGCTTCCCGAAGCTGCTTCTCGGCACCGGGGGTGCCTGGGGTGCTGCTCATCGCCGTGCCTCCATCGCCTGGGTGAGAGCGGCGAGACCGCGCGCGGTGTGGGTCTTGACCGATCCCGCCGAAATGCCCATCGCCGCGGCTATCTCGCTTTCCTTGAGACCGAGCCAGTGGCGCAACACAAGTGCTTCGCGCTGCCGGGCGGGCAGTTGCTGGAGGGCGCCCACCAGCACTCGCTGGTCGTCACGGAGCAGGGCCGAGTTCTCTGCCGAGGCGACCAGGTCGGTCGGCGGGGCCTCGGCGTGCCGGCGGGCGACCTGGAGATGGCGTATCCGCATCCGGGTCAGATTGCAGACGGTGGAGCGCAGATACGCCTCCGCGGACTCGGCATCGCGGAGCTTCCGCCATTTCCGGTAGATCTGGTAGTAGGCCTCGGCCACGATGTTCTCGGGGTCGTCGGCGCCCAGCAGCGCGGCGAGCCGGAGCATCGAGGCATAGTGCTGGTCGAAGAGGCGGGCGACGGCCGCCTCCCGCTCCCGTTCGACCGGATCGGCCGAAGCGGGCGCAGGAGCCGAAACCGACGCGGGAGCCGAAACCGACACAGGAGCGGGCACCGGGGCTGCGGCCGGACCGGCCGGCTGTCCCGCGGGCGGCGGGACAGCAGTGGGTCTGATGGTGCGTCTCATGCGCTGCTCGCTCCCGTGCCGGGCCGGTTCCTGACTGTCGGGCCAGGGGGCAGTGTGGTGGAGTCCGTACCTCGGGGTGTGCCGATCCGGTCCAGTACCGCGGTACCGGCCAGCGCGACCGCCAGGTTGAGGATCAGGGCGGCCAGCCCCGCGTAGATCTCCGGGGAATGACCGGGCAGGCCGAGCGGTACGACGGGCGAGAAGCCCCCTCGTACGACCATGACCGTGCCGAAGACCATCCCGGCGGCCCATCCGGCGAGCAGCGCCCGATGGTGCAACCGGCGGGTGAACAGCCCGATGGCCACCGCGGGGAGGCCGCCGGCGGTGAGCACGGCGCGGATGCCCAGGAGTTGCAGGGCGAGGTAGGGCATGGTGGCGAGGATGCCGGTGAGCGCGACCACCAGGGCCAGCGGCGCCGAACCGTAGCGTCCGCGCACGAAGTCGGCGGCGGTCACATAGCCGTGGTCCCGCGCCACGCTCCACATCCGGGGCAGCAGTACGAAGGCGAGCGGGCAGACGATCACGGTGTAGGGGAGGGCGAAGAAGGCCGGTGCCCCGTTGCCGTACACCAGGCCGGGTACGGCGGCGAAGGTGTACGCGGTGAAGATGGTGCCGCCCAGCCGCAACCAGGTCCAGACGGTGCCGAGGCTCCGGTCGGCCAGCGCCCAGCCTCCCAGGGAGGGCAGGTCGTCGTTGGCGTGCAGACGGCGGGCGGTGACGGCGAGCAGGGACGCACCGCCGATGACGGCGAGGAACGCCGCGGCCATGGGGCCTTCAGTCATCGGTCACCGTCCCTGGTGTCCTGGAAGTGCGCGAGCCCTGTCGCATACGAGTTGCGCAGAGGACCGGCTGCGATGACAGGAAATCCAGGGAAATCTCATCGAAATTTGCTGTCAACCCAATCGCGGACGCGGGCAACTCTTGCACAGACCGACAGGAACGAGGAGGGCACTGTGGTACGGATCGCGCTCCCCCACCACGTCCGGTGCCGGGTCGCGGCCGTTGCCTGCCTCGTCGCTCCCGTCGCGCTCTGGGTGCCGTGGTACGCGCAGGACCGGCCGCAGCCGGCCGGGGCGCCGTTCTTCCACCGGTACCAGCCGGCCTGGGTGCCGGGGTGCAGTCTCGCCCTGCTCGCGGCGTATCTGCTGATCCGGCATCCGCCCAAACCCTGAGCTCTCAGCCCTTCACCCTGCGCCTCTCACCCTTACTCCAGATCCGCCGAGCCGAGGATCCGCCATGCCCAGAACCACCCATGCACGTCCGAAATCCATTGTCTTGTGGACCTGTGTCGCCCTCCTCGGCGCCGCCGCCTGGGGCGTGGTGGCCCTGGCCCGGGGCGAGGAGATCTCCGCCGTTTGGCTGGTGGTCGCGGCCCTGGGTTCGTATGCCATCGCGTACCGCTTCTACTCACGCTTCATCGCCCGGCGCGTGCTGAAGCTCGACGACAGCCGGGCCACCCCCGCCGAACGGCTCGAGGACGGCGTCGACTTCCAGCCGACCGACCGCCGGGTCCTGCTGGGACATCACTTCGCGGCGATCGCCGGGGCCGGGCCACTGGTCGGGCCGGTGCTGGCGGCCCAGATGGGGTATCTGCCGGGGACCATCTGGATCGTCGTCGGGGTGATCTTCGCCGGGGCGGTGCAGGACATGGTGGTGCTGTTCCTGTCCATGCGCCGGGACGGCAAGAGCCTGGGTCAGATGGCCCGCGAGGAGATCGGCAAGGTGGGCGGGGCGGCCGCCCTGATCGCCGTCTTCGTCATCATGATCATCCTGCTGGGCGTACTGGCGCTGGTCGTGGTCAACGCCCTCGCCCACTCCCCGTGGGGCACCTTCTCGGTCGCCATGACCATCCCCATCGCCCTCCTCATGGGCTTCTACCTGCACATTCTGCGCCCGGGGCGGGTGACCGAGACCAGCCTGATCGGCGTCGCACTGCTGCTCCTCGCCATCGTCGGCGGCGGCTGGATCGAGAACTCCTCGCTCGCGGACGCCTTCACCTGGAGCCCCACGACCCTCGTCTTCTGCTTGGCCGGCTATGGATTCGTGGCCTCCGTCCTGCCGGTGTGGATGCTGCTGGCGCCGCGCGACTACCTCTCCACCTTCATGAAGATCGGCACCGTCACGCTGCTCGCGGCCGGAGTGCTGGTGGCCGCGCCGAAGCTGCGGGCCGATGCGGTGAGCGACTTCGCCGGCTCGGGCACCGGGCCGGTCTTCGCAGGCTCCCTCTTCCCGTTCCTGTTCATCACCATCGCCTGCGGCGCACTGTCCGGCTTCCACTCCCTGGTCGCCTCCGGGACCACCCCGAAGCTGATCCAGAAGGAGTCCCAGGTCCGGATGATCGGCTACGGCGCGATGCTCATGGAGTCCTTCGTCGCCGTCATGGCCCTGATCGCCGCCGCCGTCCTCGACCCGGGGCTGTACTACGCGATGAACGCGCCCGCGGGGCTGCTCGGCACCACAGTCGATTCCGCCTCGCAGGCGGTGGCCGGCCTCGGCTTCACGATCTCCCCCGACCAGCTGACCGCCGCCGCCGAGGCGGTGGAGGAACAGACGCTGATCGCCCGCTCCGGCGGGGCGCCCACACTGGCGGTCGGCATGTCGGAGATCTTCTCCGGGGTCTTCGGCGGCCATGCGATGAAGGCCTTCTGGTACCACTTCGCGATCATGTTCGAGGCGTTGTTCATCCTCACCACGGTCGACGCGGGCACCCGGGTGGGCCGCTTCATGCTCCAGGACATGCTCGGCAACGTCTGGAAGCCGATCGGCCGGGTCAACTGGAAGCCGGGCATCTGGATCACCAGCGCGCTGGTCGTGGCCGCCTGGGGCTACTTCCTCTACACCGGCGCCACCGACCCGCTCGGCGGGATCAACCAGCTCTTCCCGCTCTTCGGCATCGCCAACCAGCTGCTCGCCGCCGTCGCCCTCACCGTCTGCACCACCGTCCTCGTCAAGTCCGGACGGCTGCGATGGGCGTGGGTCACCGCCGTCCCGCTGGCCTGGGTGGTCGCGGTCACGTTCACCGCGGGCTGGCAGAAGGTTTTCTCCGACGACCCTCGTGTCGGCTTCTTCGCCCAGCGGGCCCGCTACGCGGACGGCATCGACGCCGGCACCGTCCTCCCGCCCGCCAAGACCATGGACGACATGCACACCGTGGTCACCAACTCCACCGTCGACGGCGTTCTCATCGTCGTCTTCCTCCTGCTGGTCGTGACCGTGATCGCCAACGCGGCCGTGGTGTGCTCCCGCGCTCTGCGCTCGCCGGCCCCGCTGCCGACGACGGAAGCGCCGTACGTCGCCTCGGGGATCGACGTGCTGGTGCCAGAACCCCGTAAGGCGCTGGCCGGAGCGCGCGAATGACGCTCCGTCACCTGCTGAACGGACTGCGCCTGTACGTACGGGAGTTCACCGGCGAGGCGGCGTACGACCGCTACTGCGAACGGCACCGCCGCCACCATCCGCACGCCCCTGTCCCGACCCGCCGGGAGTACGAGCACATGCGCACCCGGCACCGCGAGGTCAACCCGGGCAGCCGCTGCTGCTGACCGAACCGGGGTGCCGTGCCGCCGAAGCGGCACGGCACCCCGCCGGACGGCACCCCGCCGGACGGCCTGCGATCGCTGGCGCAACCGAACGGTTGCGCATTTCGGCCGGGACGTGCAACCATTGAGTAGCACGTTGCACGTCCTCGTCGAACAGGAGGCTCACCCTCATGAGCAAGGACCGCATCGAACGTGAAATCACCATCGCCGCGCCCGTGGAGCGCGTCTGGGCGGTGCTCACCGAGCCGGAGCACGTCGGCTCCTGGTTCGGGCAGGGCAAGCCGACGCCGGTCGACCTGCGCCCGGGCGGGACCATGGAGCTGGATCACGGGCAGTACGGCCAGTTCCCCACCACGATCGTGAAGGTCGACCCGCCGCATCACTTCTCATACCGCTGGGCGAGCGCCTTCCCCGGGGAGCAGGCGGTCGAGGGAAATTCCACCCTGGTGGAGTTCACCCTCACCCCGGACGGCGACGGCACGCACCTGCGGGTGGTGGAGACCGGCTTCGCCGCACTGGCCATCCCCGAGGACAGGATCGACACCGCCGGGTACGACAGCCACTCGGCGGGCTGGACCGAGGTTGTCGGCAACTTCCAGAAGTACGCGGAGCAGCTCGCGGCATGACGGCGGACGCAGACCAGGAGGCCGTGACGGAGGTCCTGTCCGCGCTCGCGGACCCGACCCGCCGCCGGCTGCTCGACGCCCTCGCCGCGCACGGCGAGGCGACAGCCACGGTCCTGGCCACGGAGCTGCCGGTCAGCCGGCAGGCAATCGTCAAGCACCTCGCGGTTCTCACCCGGGCCGGCCTTGTGGCCGGTCGCCGGGAGGGCCGCGAGGCGCGCTACAGGGTGCTGCCCGCGCGACTCGGCGTCACCGCGCGGTGGATGGAACGGGTCGCGTCGGAGTGGGACACCAGGCTCGCGGCGATCAAGAGCCTCGCCGAGGCCGGCCCTGACGACAGCGACACCTAAGCCTTTCCGGGCAAGGGGCCGGATCTGCGGGCAGGGATTACGCCGACACCCTCTGGTGCAGCTCTCGCGCCACCCGCGCAATCCACTCGCCGAACTCCTGGCGGTGCTGCACCTGCCCCCCGCACAACGCGCTGACCTGCGCATCGGTGAGCCGATTCGGCCCGTCCACCGTCAGCAGTTCGCTCATCTCCCGCAGGACGCCCGCCAGCCGGACGGCGTCGCTGTGCTCGATCGCGTCGGCCCCGTGCCCGCCGCCGATCGTCGTGGAACCAGGCATCACGATCTCCCTTCGGCATCCCTCTTTGCAGCGTAGACCCGCCGAATGGAGTCCGCCCCCGTCCGGCTTGGGGGCCGGACGGGGGCGGAGCCTGTGGGGGGCCGAAGCGTCAGCCCATGTGCGGGTAGGAGTAGTCCGTCGGCGGAACCAGCGTCTCCTTGATCGCGCGGGTCAGCGTCCAGCGCATCAGGTTCTGCGGGGCGCCCGCCTTGTCGTTCGTGCCGGAGGCGCGGCCGCCGCCGAAGGGCTGCTGGCCGACCACCGCGCCGGTCGACTTGTCGTTGATGTAGAAGTTGCCCGCGGCGTACCGCAGCTTCTCCATCGTGTACGCCGCCGCCGCACGGTCGTTCGCGACGACCGCGCCGGTCAGGGCGTACGCCGACGCCGACTCCATCTGCTCCAGCATGGCGTCGTACTGATCGTCCTCGTAGACGTGGATCGCGAGGAACGGGCCGAAGTACTCGGTCGTGAAGACCTCGTTCGAAGGGTCCGAGCACTCGACGACGGTCGGGCGGACGAAGTAGCCGACCGAGTCGTCGTAGCTTCCGCCCGCGACGATCGTGCAGGTCGGGTCCTGCTTCGCACGGTCGATCGCGGCCTTGTTCTTGGCGAAGGCGCGCTCGTCGATCACGGCGCCGATGAAGTTCGACAGGTCCGTGACGTCACCCATCTTGATCCCGTCGACCTCGGCCGCGAACTCCTCCTTGAAGCCGGAGTTCCAGATCGAGGCGGGAACGTACGCACGCGAGGACGCCGAACACTTCTGGCCCTGGAACTCGAAGGAGCCGCGGGTCAGCGCGGTCTTCAGCACGGCGCGGTCGGCGCTCGGGTGGGCGACGACGAAGTCCTTGCCGCCCGTCTCCCCGACGATGCGCGGGTAGGAGCGGTACTTCTCGATGTTGTTGCCGACCGTCTTCCACAGGTGCTGGAAGGTCTTGGTCGAGCCGGTGAAGTGGATGCCGGCCAGGTCGGGGTGGTTCAGCGCCACCTCGGAGACGGCGATGCCGTCGCCCGTCACCAGGTTGATGACGCCCTTGGGCAGACCGGCCTCCTCCAGGAGCTGCATCAGCAGCACGGCGGCGTGGGTCTGCGTCGGGGACGGCTTCCACACGACGACATTGCCCATCAGAGCGGGAGCGGTCGGCAGGTTGCCGGCGATCGCGGTGAAGTTGAACGGCGTGATCGCGTAGACGAAGCCCTCGAGCGGGCGGTGGTCCAGACGGTTCCACACGCCGGGCGAGTTGGCGACCGGCTGCTCGGCGAGCAGGTCGCGGGCGTACTTGACGTTGAAGCGCCAGAAGTCGACGAGTTCGCAGGGGGTGTCGATCTCGGCCTGCTGCACGGTCTTCGACTGGCCGAGCATGGTGGAGGCGGCGAGCGTCTCGCGCCACGGGCCGGCCAGCAGTTCGGCCGCGCGCAGGATGATCGCGGCGCGGTCGTCGAAGGACATCGCGCGCCACGCGGGCGCGGCGGCCAGCGCGGCGTCGATCGCGTCCTGCGCGTCCTGCCGGGTCGCGCCGGCGAAGGTGCCGATCACGGCCTTGTGGTTGTGCGGCTGTACGACGTCGACACGCTCGCCGCCGCCCATCCGCTTCACACCGCCGATCGTCATCGGCAGCTCGATCGGGTTCTCGGCCAGCTCCTTGAGCTTGGCCTCCAGTCGGGCGCGCTCGGGCGAACCGGGGGCGTAGCCGTGCACCGGCTCGTTGACCGGGGCGGGGACCTGGGTCACAGCGTCCATGAGTTCCGTAACTCCTTTGTGAGGGGTGGGGCTCAGCCCTTGGTGATCATCGACCGGACGAAGAACAGCAGGTTCGCGGGCTTCTCGGCGAGACGGCGCATGAAGTAGCCGTACCAGTCGGTGCCGTAAGCGGTGTAGACGCGCATACGGTGCCCCTCGGCCGCGAGCCGGACATGCTCGTCGCCGCGGATCCCGTACAGCATCTGGAACTCGTACTCGTCCAGTTTGCGCCCGGCGCGGCGGGCAAGCTCCTGAGTGATGGAGATGAGGCGCGGGTCGTGGGACCCGATCATCGGGTAGCCGTCGCCGTCCATCAGGATCTTCAGGATGCGGACGTACGCCTTGTCGATCTCCGCCTTGTCCTGGTACGCGACCGTGGCGGGCTCCTTGTACGCGCCCTTCACGATGCGTACGCGGCTGCCGGCCGCGGCGAGGCGGCGTGCGTCGTCCTCGGTGCGGAACAGATAGGCCTGGATCACACAGCCTGTCTGCGGGAAATCCTGCCGCAGCTCCTCGTGGATGGCGAACATCGAGTCGAGGGTGGTGTGGTCCTCCGCGTCGAGGGTGACCGTGGTGCCGATGGCGGCGGCCGCCTCGACGACGGGGCGGACATTGGCGAGGGCCAGTTCGTGGCCGTCGTCCAGGGCTTGGCCGAACATCGACAGCTTGACGGACATCTCGGCCTTGGTACCCAGGTCCAGGTCCTTGAGATGGTCGATCAGCTGAAGGTAGGCGTCGCGCGCGGCGCAAGCCTGATCGCGCGTGGTGATGTCCTCGCCCACCACGTCCAGGGTGACCTCAAGGCCCTTTCCCACGGTCTCCTCGACGATCGGGATGACCTGCTCGACCGTCTCACCGGCGATGAACCGGGCGACGACCTGCTTGGTCCCCGGGGCTGCCGAGACGAAGCGGCGCATCTTGTCGCTGCGCGACGCGGCGAGGATCACGGGACCCAGCACGGGCACCTCCACGGAAACAGGGGTTGAGTGAGACCGGACCCGAACGAATCGGGAACAGCACGAAGAACCACCGTGAAACCTAAGGATCGCTTTGATCCTGGGCCATCGACAGCTGTCACGCATCCGTGGCCCGGATCTCAGACATATGTCTGAAGAGGGTGCGAGAATGTCCGGATGAAGGGCGATTACCAGGAACTGGTCGACGAAATCTCCGCGCTGCTTGCCGTCCCCGCGACGCTGGAGAACCGGGACTTCGGCCTGATCGCCTTCGCGCACGACAGCGGCAGCGAATTCGACGAAACCACTCTGGACCCGGTCAGGACGCGTTCGATCCTGACCCGGAAGTCCACGCCCGCGGTGCGCGCCTGGTTCGAGGGCTTCGGCATCGCGCGCGCGACCGGCCCGGTCCGCATCCCGGCGGCCCCGGACGCGGGGGTCTACCGGGACCGGATCTGTCTTCCCGTACGCCACCGGGGCATCGTGCTCGGTTACGTATGGCTGCTCGACGCGACGCCGGGCCCCACGGAGGAACAGCTGGCGGCGGCGATGGAGGTGACGGCGAGGATCGGCACGCTGCTGGCGGACGAGGAGCGGGCGGGGTCGGACCTGTCCCGCGAGTTCCGCGCGGTGCTGACGGCGGAGGGCGGCTGGCAGTACGACATGGCGGTGTCGGCGCTGCGGGCGGCGCTGGGGGGCGCGGAGGCCGACGGCCTGCACGCGGTGGTGTGCGTGACACCGTGGACGGAGGCCGACGCACCGTCGTCCCGCTCCCTGCCGGGTACGGCGGCGCTGTGCACGCTGCGGTGGGATGCGGGCATGCATCCCGTCGCCGGTACGACCGCCGGTGCGGCCTGGGCCGGACAGCCGGGCGGCCGTCCTGGAGCGGCGGCCCGCCGCGGCGCGGCAGGCGAGGTGGAAGGCGCCGGGGCCGACGCCCCCGCAGTCGCGGCGGACCGCCGCAGCGCATCCGCCGTCGCTCTCCCCGCGGACGACGCGCCGGACACCTACGCGCTTGCCGTACTCATCCGGCTCCGGTCGGCCGATGCCCTCTCCCCCGTCCTGACCGCCGCGGACCGGCTCCGCGACTCCGCGGCCGCGGCCGCGGGCCGGGCTGCCGCCGGGGTCGCCGTCCCCCGCCGCGGTCTGGCCGAGCTCAACACCGCCTGGTTGGAGGCGACTTCAGCCGCGCGGACGGCGCAGGCCCAGCCCCGGCTCGGCCCGGTCGCCCAGTGGGCGGACATCGGTCCGTACCGCATGCTGACCGCGCTGCCGACGGACACCGCGCACGACCCCGCCGTACGCGAGCTGCTGGACCTCTCGCATGCCGAACTGGCCCGTACCGCCGAGATGTTCCTCGACTGCGCGGGCCAGGCGAGCCGCACGGCCGCGGCGCTCGGCATCCACCGGCAGACGCTCTACTACCGCCTCTCGCGGGTGGAGCAGCTCACCGGCCTCGATCTCGCCGAGGGCGAGGACAGACTGCTGCTGCACATGGCGCTGAAGGCGGCGCGCCTGTAGCCGCTGCGTCCGGTCAACCCGCGCTCGGGCCCGGCTTGTCAGGCCTGGCTCTCGAGAATCGCCCGCAGCCCGTCCGTGAGGTCCTTCGCCGACGGCGCGGTCTCGGGGTCGACCATCCACTGGATCATCACGCCCGCCACCAGCGCCTGGTAGAAGAGGCCCGCCACCCGGGCCTTCTCCGGATCCGCCTGCGGGTCCAGGCCGAGGAAACCCTCGGCCATACCCGCCCTGCCCTCCTTCTGCGGCCCAAGGATCGCCTGGCGCAACTGCTCGTCCTCGTCCAGCCGCGACACGACCTCCAGTTGGAGCTTCCAGACCGCCCGACTGGCGTCGAACGCGGCGATGACCTGCTCCCAGGTCTTCTCGAAACGCTCGATCGGATCCTTGGGCAACTCGGCCGCTTCCTTGTTGGCCGGGCCGACCGCGTCGCCCCACTCCTCGGTAACCGCCAGGAAGGCCTGGTTGAGCAGGGCCTCCTTGGAGCCGTAGTGGTAGCCGATGGAAGCCAGGTTCGTGCCGGAGGCGGCGACGATGTCGCGCGCGGTCGTGCGGGCGTAGCCCTTTTCCAGCAGGCAGCGCTTGGCGCCTTCGAGCAGATCCTCACGATGTCCCATGTCGGCAGCGTACTCCGCAGACATACAGGCGTCCCATACGAACGTCTTAAACGTCCGTACTAGACAAGCGTTTAAGACGTCCGTACATTGCTCTGCATGACGAACCCCACCGCACGTCGCTCCGGCCGCCGGGAATGGACCGCATTCGTCGTCCTCCTGCTGCCCCTCCTCCTGGTCTCGATGGACGTTTCCGTCCTCTACTTCGCCATCCCCGCCATCAGCCGCGAGCTCGACCCGAGCAGCACCCAGCAGCTGTGGATCTTCGACATCTACGCCTTCACCCTCGCCGGGCTGCTGATCACCATGGGCTCGCTCGGCGACCGCATCGGACGCCGCAAGCTCCTGCTCATCGGGGCAACGGCCTTCGGGATCGCCTCGGTCGGCGCGGCGTACGCGCAGAGCGCCGAAATGCTCATCGCCGCACGGGCGTTGCTCGGCATCGGCGGCGCCACCCTGATGCCGTCCACGATGGCCCTGGTACGCAATATGTTCCAGGACGACAAGCAGCGCAGTCAGGCGATCGGCATCTGGTCGGGAGCCATGGCCGGCGGCATCGCCCTCGGTTCGGTGATGAGCGGCGTCATGCTCAACCACTTCTGGTGGGGCTCGGTGTTCCTGATCAATGTGCCCGCGATGCTGCTTCTGCTGGTCCTGGTGCCGGTGCTGGTACCAGAGTTCAAGGACCCGGCCCCCGGCCGCTTCGACCTGCTGAGCGTGCCGCTGTCGATGGGCGCCGTCCTGCCGGTGGTGTACGGCCTGAAGGAGATCGCGGCCGAGGGCTTCAGCCTCGCCAGGGCACTGTGCATCTCGGCCGGTCTGGCCGTCGGCGCGCTCTTCGTACGCCGCCAGCGGAGCCGTACGGACGCGATGATCAGCCGGGAGCTCTTCCGCGGCCGCGTCTTCGGCTCCGGGATCGCGCTCAACACCATCGCCGCCTTCGCGATAATGGGCTCGGCCTACTTCACCACCCAGTACCTCCAGTCCGTGCTCGGCATGGGCACCATGGAGGGCGCGCTGTGGAGCCTGGCCCCGTCCTTCGCGGTCGGCGCCGCGGCCCCGACCGCCTCCGCGCTCGCCCAGAAAATCGACCGGGCCTATGTCATCGCGGCCGGATTCCTCATCGCCGCCGCGGGGTTCGCCCTGCTCACCCTGACCGGTACGGACTCGCTCTGGCTGCTGCTGGCCGGCGCAGCTGTCATCGGCTGCGGCATCGTCACCGTCATGGCGCTGGTCTCGGACCTGGCGCTGTCCGCCACCCCGATCGAGAAGGCCGGTTCGGCCGCTTCACTGCTGGAGACGGGCCAGGAGTTCGGCGGCGCGCTGGGCATGGCGGTCCTGGGCTCCATCGGTACGGCGGTCTACCGCGCCGACGTGGCCCACTCCGCGCCCGAGGGTGTTCCGGCCGATGCGCTGGACGCCGTCCGCGAGACGCTGGGCGGTGCGACGGTAGTCGCCGGTCAACTGCCGGGAAAGCTCGGCGAGTCGGTGCTGGACGTCGCCCGGGACGCGTTTGTGCACGGCATGCAGCTGGCGTCGGTCGGCGCGGGGGTGCTGCTGGTGGCGGCCGCGGTGCTCGCGGCGACGCTGCTGCGGGGCGCAGGGACCGAGAAGGACAGCAGCACGGAGGAGGAGCCCACACCTGAACCGGTCCTCGTGCACTGACACCCGGCAACGCGAAAGGGCCCGGCTCACCCACAGCGAGCCGGGCCCTTCGCGATGTACGGATCAGTCCGTCAGGTTCACCGAACGGGCCGACGCCGCGCCGATCTCGTCCGCGATCTCGGAGAGCACCTGCGGCGGCACCGTGTCGTCCACGGTCAGCACGACAACCGCCTCGCCGCCCTCCTCCGAGCGCGAGACCTGCATGCCCGCGATGTTCAGTCCGGCCTCGCCGAGGATCCGGCCGACCGTGCCGACGACACCGGGGCGGTCCTCGTAACGCAGCACGACCATGTGGTCGGCGAGCGCCAGGTCGATGTCGTAGTCGCCGATCGCGACGATCTTCTGGAGGTGCTTGGGGCCGGCCAGCGTGCCGGAGACCGCGACCTCCTCGCCGCCCGAGAGCGTGCCGCGGACGGTGACGACATTGCGGTGGTCCGGCGACTCCGAGCTCGTCGTCAGCCGCACCTCGACACCGCGCTCCTGTGCGAACAGCGGAGCGTTGACGTACGAGACGGTCTCGTCGACGACATCCTCGAACACGCCCTTGAGTGCGGACAGTTCGAGCACCTTGACGTCGTGCTGGGTGATCTCGCCGTACACCTCGACATCGAGCCTGACCGCGACCTCGCCCGCCAGCGCGGTGAAGATCCGGCCGAGCTTCTCGGCGAGCGGCAGACCGGGTCGTACGTCCTCGGCGATGACGCCGCCCTGGACGTTGACCGCGTCCGGCACGAGCTCACCGGCGAGCGCGAGACGCACGGAGCGCGCGACGGCGACGCCCGCCTTCTCCTGCGCCTCGTCCGTTGACGCGCCGAGGTGCGGGGTGCAGACGACCTGGTCCAGCTCGAACAGCGGGGAGTCCGTGCACGGCTCCTTCGCGTACACATCGAGGCCCGCGCCCGCGACCCGGCCCTCCTTGAGCGCCGAGAACAGCGCCTCCTCGTCGACGATCCCGCCGCGCGCGGCGTTGACGATGCGGACGGTCGGCTTGACCTTGTGCAGCGCCTCGTCGCCGATGAGGCCGAGGGTCTCGGGGGTCTTCGGCAGATGGACGGTGATGAAGTCGGAGACCTCGAGCAGCTCGTCGAGCGAGAGCAGCTTGACGCCCATCTGCGCGGCGCGCGCAGGCTGTACGTAGGGGTCGTACGCGACGATCTTCATCCCGAAGGCGGACATCCGCTGGGCGACCAGGACGCCGATCCGGCCGAGGCCCACGACGCCGAGGGTCTTCTCGCTCAGCTCGACGCCGGTGTACTTGGAGCGCTTCCACTCGCCGTTCTTCAGGGCGGTGTTGGCCTGCGGGATATTGCGCGCGGTGGCGACGAGCAGACCACAGGCGAGCTCGGCGGCGGTGACGATGTTCGACGTGGGGGCGTTGACGACCATCACGCCGGCCTTGGTGGCGACGGAGACGTCGACGTTGTCCAGACCGACGCCCGCGCGGGCGACGACACGCAGCTTCTTCGCTACAGCGATGGCCTCGGCGTCGACCTTGGTGGCGGAGCGTACGAGGATCGCGTCGACATCGGCGATGGCGGGGAGCAGCTCCGCGCGGTCGGCGCCGTTGCAGTGCCGGATCTCGAAGTCCGGGCCCAGCGCGTCGACGGTGGCGGGCGACAGCTCTTCAGCGATGAGTACGACAGGTTTCGAGCTCACGTGAGTCCTCACTAGTCCAGTGCGGACGGCCGTCCCGACGGCCGCAGGCGGTGGAGGGGGCTAGCCGCGTGGAAGACGCACGACACTGTGGGCCTGACGCGTATGTGTTGAGCAGTGTAGTGGTGCAGTGGGGTGCGTCTTGCGCCTCCAAGGCAGGATCACCCGTCCGTGGCTGGACAGAGTGGAGAAGCGCTGGAGCGCGGCGAAAACAACTGGGCGGGGGGCCGGGACGCTGTTGTCCCCGCCCCCCGCCTGCGGCTTACGCCTCCTCGTTGTCCACCCAGCTCATGAGCTTGCGCAGCTCCTTGCCGGTGGTCTCGAGCAGGTGGTTCTCGTCCTGCGTCTTGTACTCGTTGTACTTCTTCAGACCGCCGTGGTACTCGTCCATCCAGTTCTTGGCGAACGTGCCGTCCTGGATCTCGGTGAGGACCTTCTTCATTTCGGCCTTGGTCTGGTCGGTGATGATGCGGGGGCCGGTGACGTAGTCGCCCCACTCGGCGGTCTCGGAGACCGACCAGCGCATCTTCTCCAGGCCGCCCTCGTACATGAGGTCCACGATCAGCTTCAGCTCGTGGAGGCACTCGAAGTACGCGATCTCCGGCTGGTAGCCGGCCTCGACCAGCGTCTCGAAGCCCGCCTTGACCAGCGCGGACGTACCGCCACAGAGGACGGCCTGCTCGCCGAAGAGGTCGGTCTCGGTCTCCTCGGTGAAGGTCGTCTTGATGACGCCGGCGCGGGTGCCGCCGATGGCCTTCGCGTACGAGAGCGCCAGCGCGAAGGCGCTGCCGGTCGCGTCCTGCTCGACGGCGGCGATCGCCGGGACGCCACGGCCCTCTTCGTACTGGCGGCGGACCAGGTGGCCGGGGCCCTTTGGGGCGACCAGGGCCACGTCGACACCGGCCGGCGCCTTGATGAAGCCGAAGCGGACGTTGAAGCCATGGGCGAAGAACAGCGCGTCGCCGTCCTTGAGGTTGCCCTTGATGGACTCCTCGTAGACCTGGGCCTGGATCGGGTCCGGGATGAGGATCATGATGACGTCGGCCTCGGCCGCGGCCTCGGCGGGGGTCACCACGCGCAGGCCCTGCTCCTCGGCCTTGGCCTTGGACTTGGAGCCCTCGTGCAGACCGACGCGGACGTCGACACCCGAGTCACGGAGCGACAGCGCGTGGGCGTGGCCCTGGCTGCCGTAGCCGATGACCGCGACCTTGCGGTTCTGGATGATGGACAGGTCGGCGTCGTCGTCGTAGAACAGCTCGGCCACTGGGATATCTCCTTGGAGTGCTGGTGTTACGTCCCACCGTACGGCGGGGAGGGACGGGGACGTTTCGGGGTCTCGCCAGGCGGAACGGTCCGCCGGTGCGCGGTCTGCCTAGGCGGAACGGTCCAGGGCCCGCAGGGACCGGTCCGTGATGGACCGGGCGCCGCGCCCTATGGCGATCGTGCCGGACTGGACGAGCTCCTTGATGCCGAACTGCTCCAGCATCTTGAGCATCGCCTCCAGCTTGTCACTCGAACCGGTGGCCTCGATGGTGACCGCCTCGGGCGAGACGTCCACGGTCTTGGCGCGGAACAGCTGGACGATCTCGACGATCTGGGAGCGGGTCTCGTTGTCCGCGCGGACCTTCACCAGCACCAGTTCGCGCTGGATCGCGCCGCCGGGCTCGAGCTCGACGATCTTCAGAACGTTGACCAGCTTGTTGAGCTGCTTGGTCACCTGCTCCAGCGGCAGGTCCTCGACATTGACCACGATCGTGATGCGGGAGATGTCGGGGTGCTCGGTGACACCGACGGCGAGCGAGTCGATGTTGAAGCCGCGACGGGAGAACAGTGCGGCGATCCTGGCGAGGATGCCTGGCGTGTTCTCGACCAGGACGGAGAGCGTGTGCTTGGACATGGTGCGTCGTACCTCTTCCTACTGCTCTCAGTCGTCTTCGTTGTCGCCGAAGTCGGGGCGGACGCCGCGCGCCGCCATGACCTCGTCGTTGGAGGTGCCTGCGGCGACCATCGGCCAGACCTGGGCGTCCTCGTGGACGATGAAGTCGACCACGACCGGGCGGTCGTTGATCGCATTGGCCTCGGCGATGACCTTGTCGAGGTCGTCCGGGGACTCACAGCGGATCGCGTGGCAGCCCATCGCCTCCGACAGCTTCACGAAGTCGGGGACCCGGGTGCCGGCGCTGGGCTCCTTGCCGGACGCATCGGGGCCCGAGTGCAGCACGGTGTTGGAGTAACGCTGGTTGTAGAAGAGGGTCTGCCACTGGCGGACCATCCCCAGCGCGCCGTTGTTGATGATCGCGACCTTGATCGGGATGTTGTTCAGGGCGCAGGTGGTGAGCTCCTGATTGGTCATCTGGAAACAGCCGTCGCCGTCGATCGCCCAGACCGTGTGGTCCGGCTTGCCGGCCTTGGCACCCATCGCGGCCGGGACCGCGTATCCCATCGTTCCCGCGCCGCCGGAGTTCAGCCAGGTCGCGGGCTTCTCGTACTGGATGAAGTGCGCGGCCCACATCTGGTGCTGGCCGACGCCCGCGGCGTAGATGGTGCCCTCCGGGGCGAGCTCGCCGATGCGCTGGATGACCTGCTGCGGCGAGAGGCTGCCGTCGTCCGGCTGGTCGTAGCCGAGCGGGTAGGTCTCGCGCCAGCGGTTGAGGTCCTTCCACCAGGTGCCGTAGTCGCCGGCGTGTCCGTCGCTGTGCTCTGCCTGGACGGCCTGCACCAGGTCGGCGATGACTTCGCGGGCGTCACCGACGATCGGGACGTCCGCGGTGCGGTTCTTGCCGATCTCGGCCGGGTCGATGTCGGCGTGGACGATCTTTGCGTACGGCGCGAAGCTGTCCAGCTTGCCGGTGACACGGTCGTCGAAGCGGGCTCCGAGGGCGACGATCACGTCGGCCTTCTGCAGCGCGGTGACGGCGGTGACCGAACCGTGCATGCCCGGCATTCCCACGTGCAGCGGGTGGCTGTCGGGGAATGCGCCGAGCGCCATCAGGGTGGTGGTGACGGGCGCTCCGGTGAGTTCTGCGAGGACCTTCAGCTCGGCGGTGGCGCCGGCCTTGAGAACGCCGCCGCCGACGTACAGGACGGGGCGCCGGGCCTGGACGATCAGCTTGGCGGCCTCACGGATCTGCTTGGCGTGCGGCTTGGTCACCGGACGGTATCCGGGCAGGTCCTGCTGCGGCGGCCAGCTGAAGGTGGTCTGCGCCTGGAGTGCGTCCTTGGCGATGTCGACCAGGACCGGTCCCGGGCGGCCGGTCGAGGCGATGTGGAAGGCCTCGGCGATGGTGCGCGGGATGTCGTCGGCCTTGGTGACCAGGAAGTTGTGCTTGGTGATCGGCATCGTGATGCCGCAGATGTCCGCCTCCTGGAAGGCGTCGGTGCCGATGGCCTTGGAGGCCACCTGGCCGGTGATCGCGACGAGCGGCACCGAGTCCATGTGCGCGTCGGCGATCGGGGTGACCAGGTTGGTGGCGCCGGGGCCCGAGGTGGCCATGCAGACGCCGACCTTACCGGTGGCCTGCGCGTAGCCGGTGGCCGCGTGGCCCGCGCCCTGCTCGTGGCGGACCAGGACGTGACGGACCTTGGTGGAGTCCATCATCGGGTCGTACGCGGGGAGGATGGCACCGCCGGGGATGCCGAAGACCGTGTCGGCCCCTACTTCCTCGAGAGAACGGATGAGGGACTGCGCGCCCGTGACGTGCTCAACTGCAGCGGTCTGGTGTCCGCCGGTACGGGCCCGCGGCTGCGGATGGTGGGCCCCGGTGGCCTGCTCGGTCATCGGCATTCTCTTCTCGAAGCTGAGGGTTTTTGCGAGGGTTTGGGGTGTGCCAGTGCAACAAAAAACCCCTCGTGCCGTGAGGCAAGCGAGGGGAGCGCGTCGGGAGGTGTCCGCAGGGTTTTAGGGGACCCTGCTCAGCCGACGCGCTTTCCAAGTACGAGAATTCGGGTGCGCATGGCACTGACCCTCCCCCCGGCGCGCCATGACTGTCAAGTGGGTGGGACACGCGTCTCATTATTTGAGCCATTGCGTGCGGTGAATGCGCCACCCGTCAGGACGGGCAGGGCGATCCCGCCAGGCACCGGGAAGTCCTCGCGAACCAGCGAGCGGCGCAGTCGGTACTCGTCCAGCGGCCCCGAGAAGGCCATGCCCTGGCCGTGCGTGCACCCCATGGCGCGCAGGGCGATCACCTGCTCGGGCACGTCGACCCCGTCCGCCACGGACTGCATGCCGAGGTCGCAGGCGATACGGAGCAGCCCGCTTGTGATCTTGTGCAGCCGGGCCGACTCGACGACGCCCTCGACCAGACCTCTGTCCAGTTTCAGTACGTCCACGGGGAGCCTGCGCAGTGCGTTGATGGCGGCGTATCCGCTGCCGAAGCCGTCCAGGGCGATCCGCACGCCGAGTCTGCGCAGCGAGGCGAGACGCTGCTCCAGATCGTCGAAGGAGATCCGCGGATCGCTGTCGGCGAGCTCGATGATCAGCGCTCCGGACGGTAGTCCGTGCCGGGTGAGGAGGGCCTCGACGGAGCCGAGGGGCAGGGACTTGTCCAGCAGCCTGCGGGCCGACATCCGGACCGAGACAGGCACCAGATGGCCCAGTCTGCCGCGCTCGGCGGCCTGCTCCACGGCCTCCTCGAGCAGCCAGTGGCCGATCTCGGCGCTGCGGTCGCCGTCGTCGGCGACCCGCAGGAATTCGGCCGGGGTGAACAGGATGCCCTGGGCGGAGCGCCAGCGGGCCTGGGCGGCGACGGCGGCGATACGGCCGGTGGCGAGGTTCACGACGGGCTGATGGAGCAGCGCGAATTCGCCCTCGTGCAGGGCGCTGCGCAGGCGCGCGGCCAGCTCGGAGCGGCGGACCACCTCATCCTGCATCTGTGGCGCGTACAGCTCGACCCGGTCCTTGCCCGCCGCCTTGGCGCGGTACATGGCGAGGTCGGCGTTGCGCATGAGGTTGGTGGGCGTGATGGCGGGCTCGGCGAAAGCCACCCCGATGGAGGCCGCCACCCGCACTTCGTTGCCGTCGATGCGGTACGGCTGGGAGAGGGTGAGGCGCAGCCGGTCGGCGATCTCCTGGACCTGGTACTCGCGGGCGGTCCGGTCCCGGCCGCCGTCGCCGACGATCAGGGCCGCGAACTCGTCCCCGCCGAGCCGGGCGGCGGTGTCCCCGGTCCGTACCGAGTCCTGGAGGCGGCGCGCCGCCTGGATCAGCAGCTCGTCGCCGGCCTGGTGGCCCAGGCGGTCATTGACCCCCTTGAAGCCGTCGAGGTCGATGAAGAGGACCGCGGTGCCGGAGTCACCCGCGCGGCGCCCGGTGAGGGCCTGGCGGACGCGCTCGGTGAACAGGGCGCGGTTGGGCAGGTCGGTGAGCGGGTCGTGCTCGGCGTTGTGCTGAAGCTGGGCCTGGAGCCGGACCCGTTCGGTGACGTCGCGGCTGTTGAAGATCAGTCCGCCCTGGTGACGGTTGACCGTGGACTCCACATTCAGCCATTCGCCGCTGCCCGACTTGAAGCGGCACTCGATCCGGGTGGTGGGCTCCTCCGCCGGAGGAGCGGCCAGAAACCGGCGCACCTCGTGGACCACCCGGCCCAGGTCCTCGGGGTGGATGATCGAGGCCAGCTCGGAGCCGATCAGCTCCTCGGCATCCCGGCCGTACACACCGGCGGCGGCGGGGCTGACATAGCGCAGTATCCCGCTCGGGGCGGCGATCATGATGACGTCGCTCGACCCCTGCACCAGCGAGCGGAAGTGGTTCTCCTTCTGCGCCAGTTCATGGGTGAGGGCGATGTTGTCGAGGAGCATGATGCCCTGCCGGACCACCAGGGCGAGGACGACCGTGCAGCCCGTGAGGACGACGACCCGGTCCACCCGGCGGCCCTCGATGACGTTGTGCAGGATGCCGAGGGTGCAGACGGCGGCGGCGAGATACGGCGTGAGGGCGGCCAGCGAGCCTGCGACGGGGCGGCTGAGGTGGCGAGGTCCGCGCGGGTGCCGCGTCGCCTCGGCCGTGCGGCGTGCGCCCCAGGGGGCGTACGCGAGCAGCAGCGAACCGGCGAACCAGCCTGCGTCGAGGAGCTGGCCCGAGCGGTAGTTCTCACGCAGCAGCGGCGAGGTGAACAGCGCGTCGCACAGCACGGTCAGGGCGAGGGCGGCGATGGCCGTGTTGACGGCGGAGCGGTTGGTGGCGGAGCGGCGGAAGTGCAGCGCGAGCAGCATGCTGACCAGCACGATGTCGAGCAGCGGATAGGCGAGGGAGAGTGCGGCGGGAGCCACGCTCTCGCCCTGCACCTGCGCGCTGTGGGCGAGCGCGAGGCTCCAGGAGAGCGTGAGCAGCGAGCCGCCGATCAGCCAGGCGTCCAGCGCGAGGCAGACCCAACCCGCCCTGGTGACCGGACGCTTGGCGAGAACGAGCAGGCCGACGATGGCGGGCGGCGCGAAGCAGAGGAAGAACAGGTCGGCGATGCAGGGGCTCGGTACCTCACGGTCCAGCACCACCTCGTACCAGCCCCACACCGCGTTGCCCGCCGCGGCCATCGCGGAGGAGACCGCGAACAGCAGCCAGGCGAGCCGAAAGCGGCTCTGACTCGCGCGGGCGTAGAGGAAGCAGGAGACGGCCGCGATCAGGGCGGCGGCGCTGAGGCCGAAGTCGCCCATGACCAATGCGACTTCGTGCGAGCCCCAGCCGAAGGCGGAGCCGATGCCGTAACCGCCGCAGACGCCGGCCAGGAGGAGCTGGGAGAACGGTCCCGTGCTGCCACCGGGCACGGGCCGCCGGGCCATGATCGCCCCCTGGGCGCTCACCGGGCCGCCCCGGGGAGCACCGCCACCGGTGGGTGAGACATCGGATGGGATCTGCGCTTCGGAGTGTGCGAGGGTCGCCGTCGGTGGCCCCGCCGCGTCGGATTGTTCGTCCATAGGCCGTACATCGCCCGTCGCCCCCCTCGAAGTCTGATCGGCAGTCAGGTCTCGCTACCGCACCGCCCCTTGCCAGGTGCAGCCCCCAGTTCGGGACGATACACCAGAACGGTCACTCAGGGACATAGCTCCTCTACTCTCCGTGACGATGAATACCACTGTCGGCACGCGGCGCATCCAGGTGACTTCACAGAGTGCCGGAAGAGGGGCGGGCCGCGCGGCTATTCCGTTGTGAACACCACGTTGCGCACCGGCTCTCCCGCGGCGAACCGGGTGATTTGTCCGGCCAGCAGCCGCTTGGCGCGCGGCATGAACGCGGAGGTGGAGCCGCCCACATGGGGGCTGACAAGGACGCCCGGAGCGTGCCAGAGCGGGTGTCCCGAAGGCAGCGGCTCGGGGTCGGTGACATCGAGCGCGGCGGTCAGACGTCCGCTCTCCACCTCGGCCAGCAGGGCCTTGGTGTCCACGACGGGGCCGCGCGCGACGTTCACGAGAAGCGCGCCGTCCTTCATGCGGGCCAGGAAAGCGGCGTTCGCCAGGCCCTTCGTCTGCTCGGTGAGCGGGGTCGAAAGGATCACCACATCCGCATCCGGAAGCAGGGCGGGCAGATCGGTGAGTGCGCGCACTTCGCCGCGCTCCGTGGCGCGTGCGGAGCGCGCGACGCGCGCCACCCGCGCGCATTCAAACGGTGCGAGCCGGTCCTCGATCGCGGCACCGATCGATCCGTATCCGACGATGAGCACCGACTTGTCGGCGAGCGCCGGATAGAAGCCGGCACGCCATTCCTCCTTGTCCTGGCCGTGTACGAAGCCGGGAATGCCACGCAGCGAGGCGAGGATCAGGGCGAGGGTGAGCTCCGCGGTGGAGGCTTCGTGGACTCCCTTGGCGTTGCACAGACGTACGCCGGCAGGCAGCGAGCCGAGCCCCGGCTCGACGTGATCGATTCCGGCGGAGAGCGTCTGGACGACGCGTACGGACGTCATGGCGGCCAGCGGGCGTACCGCGACCTCCAGGCCCTTCATGTAGGGGACGGCGTAGAAGACACAGCTGGCGGGGTCGCCGGGAAAGTCCGGACCACCGTCCCAGAAGAGGTAGTTGAGGCCCGCGTCGGAGGGGGTGGGAAGCCCTTCGATCTCGTCGGCCGGAATCGGGAGCCACACGTCTGCAGTCATGGTCAGGAGGCTAATCCTCACGAGGCTGGGCGCATCCCGGCGCTCCACATTCGTTAGTTTGGTCAGCGGCCGAGTGAGGGGTACGGGTAGTTGGAGCGCAGGACAATCGGTGCGGCGGCCCTCGAAGTGGGCGCGATCGGGCTCGGCTGTATGCCGATGAGCTGGGCGTACAGCAGCTCCCAGCAGCGCAGCGACCGGTCGCTGCGTACGGTGCACGCAGCGCTGGATGCCGGCTCCAGCCTGCTGGACACGGCCGATATGTACGGGCCCTTCACCAATGAGCTGCTGATCGGGCGGGTGCTGAAGGAGCGGCGCCGGGAGGCGTTCGTATCGACGAAGGTCGGGCTGCTCGTCGGCGATCAGCATGTGGTGGCCAATGGGCGGCCGGGGTATGTGAAGCGGGCCTGTGACGCCTCGCTGCGGCGGCTGGGGACCGATGTGATCGACCTCTATCAGCTGCACCGCCCGGATCCCGAGGTACCGGTCGAGGAGACCTGGGGTGCGATGGCGGAGCTGGTGACGGCCGGGAAGGTGCGGGCGCTGGGGTTCTGCGCGGTGGGGGCGCGCGCGTCCCGGCGCCCGGGGGCACGGTCGGGAGCACGTGCGGGTACATCGGGGGCTTCGGGAGCACGTGCAGGGGCTCCGGGGGCTTCGGGAGCTCTTGCGGGGGCTTCGAGGCTTGCGGGGGCTCGCGCCGAAGCTCCGGGGGGTTCGGGGGCTCGCGCGGGGGCGCATCTGTACGACGGAACGATCCGGCAGCTGGAGCGGGTGCAACAGGTCTTTCCGGTGAGCGCGGTGCAGGCGGAGCTGTCGGTGTGGTCGCCGGAGGCACTGGAGCGACTGGTGCCGTGGTGCGAGGCACGCGGCGTGGGGTTACTGGCGGCGATGCCGCTCGGGAACGGCTTTCTCGCGGGGAGGCTCACGCCCGGGCAGGGTTTCGAGCCGGACGATGTGCGAGCACGCCATCCGCGGTTCACGGCGGAGATGATGGCGGCGAACCAGCCGGTGGTGGCGGGGCTCCGGAGGATCGCCGAGCGGCACGGCCCATGTGTGACACCGGCGCAGGTGGCACTGGCGTGGGTGCTGGCGCAGGGGCGGCATGTGGTGGCTGTGCCGGGGACGAAGCGCGAGGAGTGGGCGGCGCAGAACGCCGCCGCGGCGGGGCTCGGGCTGACGGTGCGGGACGCGGCTGAAGTGGCGGGGCTGCCGCAGGCGCGGGGATCCTGGGACTGAGATCGCGGGCGGGACCGGGAACCCAAGATCGGGAACCTGGGAGCCGTGAGCGGTGTAAGAACAGTAGTCGGGCAGATCATGCAGCCGTCGAAGGGATCAGAACCGTGCAACGTCCTGCTGTGACGGCCGTGTTGGCCACCGCCGTGCTGCTGCTCGCGACCGGGTGCTCGTCCGGCGGCGACACCGCAGCGGCCGGCCAGGGAGCGACATCCGCCACCCCGAGCCCTTCCGCGTCCGGCTCGGGCGGCTCGCCGAGTCCCACGGGCCCGCCCGCGAAGGGCTCGGTGAAGGTCGTGTCCACGCTGGCCAAGGACCTGAAGTCGCCGTGGGGTGTGGCCGCGTTGCCCGACGGTGATCTCCTGGTCGCCTCGCGTGACGAGGGGACGATCACCCGGGTCGACGTGGAGACCGGCAAGAAGACCCAGATCGGCTCCGTGCCCGGCGTCTCCCCGGGCGGCGAGGGCGGACTCCTCGGCCTGGCCGTCTCCCCGTCCTTCGCCTCCGACCAGCAGGTGTACGCATACTTCACGACCGAGTCGGACAACCGCATCGCCCGCATGCTCTACGACGAGCAGAAGCCGGCCGACCAGCAACTGGGCGCACCGGACACGATCCTGAGGGGCATCCCCAAGGGGCGCGTCCACAATGGCGGGCGAATCGCGTTCGGACCGGACAAGATGCTCTACGCGGGCACGGGCGAGACGGGTGACAGGGAGCTCGCGCAGGACCAGAAGTCACTGGGCGGCAAGATCCTGCGGATGACCCCGGACGGCCAGCCGGTGCACGGCAATCCGGAGGCGGACTCGGTCGTCTACTCATGGGGCCACCGCAATGTGCAGGGGCTGGCCTGGGACTCCGACAAACGCCTGTGGGCCGCCGAGTTCGGCCAGGACACCTGGGACGAGCTCAATCTGATCGAGCCGGGCAAGAACTACGGCTGGCCTGAGGTGGAAGGCAAGAGCGGCAAGCCGGGCTTCGTCGACCCCGTGGTCCAGTGGAAGACGGCGGACGCGTCGCCGAGCGGAATCGCGTACGCCGAGGGCTCGATCTGGATGGCGTCGCTGAGGGGCGAGCGGCTCTGGCGGATCCCGCTGGCGGGCACGGAACCTTCGGCGCAGCCCCAGGCGTTTCTGAAGGGGACGTACGGCCGCCTGCGCACGGTCCTGTCGGCGGGCGGCGCCAAGGTCTGGCTCGTCACGAGCGAGACCGACACCCGGGGTACGCCCGAGCCGGGGGACGACAAGATCCTCCAGCTGGAGGTGAAGTAGGGGGTGAACGGCTTGTGTTCAACGTCTTCGAGGAGTTCTTCGCACCGGGCCGCAAGCACACCGACGAGGAGCGCAACCGCCTGGCCCTGACGAGGGTCGACATAGGCGACAACGACCCGAGCCACGGCCCGATAGACCTGGCCTCGGGCAAGGTCACGATCCGCCTCCCGAAGGACGAGAACACGTCCTGACGACGGTCGTCAGGCCGAGGCCGCGGGGTGAGAGGTCGGGTCTCCCGAGGGTGGGAACAGGCGCAGGCGGTGGGCCATCGCTGCTGCCTCGCCGCGGCCCGAGACGCCCAGTTTCGACAGGATGTTGGAGACGTGGACGCTCGCGGTCTTCGGGGAGATGAACAGCTCCTCCGCGATCTGGCGGTTGCTGCGGCCCGCCGCCACCAGGCGCAGCACGTCCTCCTCGCGGCGGGTCAGGCCGAGCGCCGGTCCCTGCGGTGGTGCGGCGGTCGGCTGGCTGGGGGCGTCCATCAGGGAGATGCGGGCGCGCTGGGCCAGCAGGGCGATGTCCTCGGACAGGGGGCGCGCGCCCAATTTCTTGGCCGTCGCGGCCGCCTGGCGCAGCAGGTCCCCCGCCAGCGCGCGGTCCGACTGGAGCAGCGCCTCCGCCCAGCGGTGGCGGACCCTCGCCAGGTCGTACGGGCGGTCCACCGCCTCGAAGGCCGTGCCCGCCTCCGCCCAGTCGACGGCCGTGTCCTCGCCGCCCGCGCGCAGCAGTTCGGCGCGGACCCAGCGCTCGTGGGCCACCCACACCGGCACCGCGGTGACAAGCCCTCTCGACGCCTTGCTGATCCGTTCGAGCGCCTCGGTGCGGCCCGTCTCCGCTAGGGGCAGGCCGCGGGTGTCCGCCTCCAGCGTGGCCGCGGCCCGCAGCAGCGGCCACGCGTACCGCTGGGTGCCCGCCGGGAAGCCCTCGGTCGCCGCCCGCTCGAACTCCGCCCGAGCGTCCAGCACACGCCCCTGTGCCGCCGCGATGCTCAGGGCGAGCGTGTGCAGCGGAAGGTTGGTCTGCGGCATCGGGTCATTGGGTCCGAAGTGCTCGCGCGCCGCCTTCAGATGCTCCGACGCCTTCGCCACATCGCCCCGGGCCAGGGCCTGTTCGGCACACTGGATCGCCGCATAGCCCCGGGGCTTGGGGCTCAGCGCAATCCGCGCCGCCCGGTCCGTGGCCTCGGCCGTCTCGTCCCAGCGCCCGAGCGACTGGTACGACTCGGCCAGGTTGTTCAGGACCCACGCCTCGGTGTCCAACAGGCCGTAGTTGCGGGAGAGTTCGACCCCCTCGGTGAGGACTTCCACGGACTCCTGCGAGCGGCCGATTCCCTCCAGCACGGACGGCAGATTCACATGGGTGCGCCCCACATGTGAGGGCAGATCGAGGGAGACGACCCGCTCTTTGACCGCGTACATCTCCGCGAGCCCCTCGTCGATATGGCCCGCGTCGACCATCAGACTGCCGAGGGTGAGGCGGGCACGCAGTTCGTTGTCCTCCATGCCGACCATGCGCGCGTACTCCAAGGCGAGCTCGGCGGTCGCCAGGCTCCCCGGTCCGGGATCGTGCACCATGCCCCAGCCCGCCGCCTCCGCGAGCACCTCCGCATGGACGGCGGACGGCGGCAGTCCGCGCACCAACTCCTGTGCGGCGGCGAGCTCCGCCCAGCCGTCACCGCGGCCCAGCGACGAGATCAGCCGGGAGCGCTGGACGGAGAACCAGGCGGCGCGCAGCGCGTCGTCATCCGCCTGTGCCAGCCGCTGCCCGCGCTTGGTGATCTTCAGTGCTCGTTCCCGCTCACCGCTGAGGCGGCCCGCGACGGCCGCCTCCGCCATCAGGTCGAGGAAGCGCAGCGGCGTGGTGGCGGGATCGCAGCCGCACGGCGGATACGCCTCCGCGTAGTCGACGGGCCGCAGCTCGCCCCGCACCTCATCGGGCGCGCCGTCCCACAGTTCCATCGCCCGTTCCAGCAGCCGCAGTTGCTCGGAGTATGCGTGGCGTCGGCGCGCCTCGACGGAGGCGCTCAGCACGGCGGGCAGCGCCTTGGCGGCGTCGTGTGCGTGGTACCAGTACGTCGCAAGCCGCATCGCCCGCTCGTCGTCCCGGACGAGGGACGGGTCGGCCTCCAGCGACTCCGCATACCGCCGGTTGAGCCGGGATCGCTCACCGGGCAACAGATCGTCGCTGACGGCCTCGCGTGTGAGGGAGTGCCGGAAGCGGTAGCCGCCCCCGTCGGGCGTGGCCAGCAGGATGTTCGCCCCCACGGCGGCCCGCAGCGCCTCGATGAGGTCGTCCTCACCGAGCCGGGCGACGGCGAACAGCAGACCGTACTCCACGGTCGAGCCGCCTTCCGCGACTATGCGAGCCACCCGCTGGGCGTCCTCCGGCAACGCCTCGATGCGGACGAGAAGGATGTCGCGCAGCGTGTCCGGCAGGCCCTTGGAGCAGCCCTCGTCAGTGATGCTGCAGGCAAGCTCCTCGACGAAGAAGGCATTGCCGTCCGAGCGCTGGAAGACCCGGTCCACCATGGCCGGTTCGGGCTCGACGGCCAGGATGCCGGCCATCTGGCGGTGGACCTCGGCGCGGTTGAAACGGGTCAGCTCGATGCGCTGGACGGTGCGCATCCGGTCGAGCTCGGCGAGGAACGGCCGCAGCGGATGGCGCCGGTGGACATCGTCCGAGCGGTACGTAGCGATCAGGACCAGCCGACCGCGGCGCAGCGTGCGGAAGAGATAGGCGAGCAGGTGGCGCGTGGACGCGTCGGACCAGTGCATGTCCTCGAGGACCAGGACCACCGTGCGGTCCGCGGCGACGCGCTCAAGCAGCCGCGCGGTCAGCTCGAAGAGGCGGGCCGTGCCCTCCTCGTCATGCCGGCCGCGCTCCCCGCGCGGGGTCTCCCCCAGCTCCGGCAGCAGCCGCGCCAGCTCGTCCTCCTGACCGGCGGCGGCCGCGGCGAGCTCCTGGGGCAGTTGACGGTGGAGCGCGCGCAGCGCGGTCGAGAAGGGTGCGAAGGGCAGCCCGTCCGCGCCGATCTCGACGCAGCCGCCGACCGCGACGACGGCCTCGCGGCGGCACGCCTCGGCGAGCAGCTCCTCGACGAGCCGGGTCTTGCCGACCCCGGCCTCACCGCCGACGAGCAACGGCTGCGGCTCGCCCGCGGCGGCACGGGCGAGCGCACTGGTGAGCGCGGTCAGTTCGCCGGCGCGGCCGACGAACACCGGGCTTACGGACCTGGTCTCCACGTCGCCGAGCATCGCACAGCCCTCTGACAACGCGGCGCCGGTGATCGGGATGACAGTCATCACACGAGGCCCTGTCGGCTTACGCGGCCCGTGCATAGCCGGAGTTGCCGGAACTCACCCGGCCCTCTCCTGATTCCTTGGCCGCTCGTCTGGCAGCACGACGGGCCTTGCGCACCTGCCGCGCGAGCCGCGCCGCCTCGGCCTGACGGATGAGCTCGGCCTGACGGAACTGGTGGATCTGGTGGATGTGGTGCTCGAACATCTCGTACTCCCTGGTGGTGAATCGTCTTGGCGTCTTGCGATGCCTCAACTTTCGTTCCCCAGGGGGTCTGCCACATCGGGATCTTTCCGCATCTTCGCGGGCGCGGGGTCCTTAGACGCCCGGGGTGCCCTGCGCCTATGACCTAAGGCCCCCTCCCGAGACGCCTTAGGGCCGCCCTCGCCGAAGGAGCCCCAACCGCTCTTCGCCTGCGGACCTCTGGTCGCGTGAAGCCTGCTGCCCGCAGCCGTGCGCCGAGGTCGTGCGGCTCAGGAGCCGGTACTGGGCAGTGTCAGGAAGAGGTCGAAGTACATCCCCGCGGAGACGATCATCCCCAGGGCGCCGAGCACGACGCCGGCCACGGCGAATGCCCTTACCCATCCGGCCTTCTGCGGCAGCGCAAGCACGGCGGCGCCGACGATCAGGGCGAGGAGCGCGAAGATGCCGTTGGTCAGGGCGGTGGTGTGCCAGGCGTCGCCGTATACCGCTGAGATCTGCTGGGCCGGGGTGCCGCCCTGTGAGGTCTTGATCTGGCCGATCAGCGTCTGCCGCTCCGCGGCGACCCTCCCGACCCAGCTGCCGCTGAGCGCCACGACACCCAGACCGGCCGCGACGATGCCCGCCGCGGCGGATCCGAGGCCCGAGGAGGTGCGCGGCGTCTCCTCGGCGTCGTCCGGGTCGCCCTCCGCCGACGCTGACTGGTCGGTGGCTTCCCCGTCGTGCCCGTCGGATGTGGGCTCGGCAGTCGTGTCGGTCGCCTCCGCCGCCTCGGTCGGTGCGGTCGTGTC
This sequence comes from Streptomyces sp. NPDC019890, assembly GCF_044903445.1. NCBI lineage: Bacteria > Bacillati > Actinomycetota > Actinomycetes > Kitasatosporales > Streptomycetaceae > Streptomyces > Streptomyces sp. NPDC019890. The sequence goes on from NZ_JBJDQK010000003.1 coordinate 194,354, forward strand.
GGTGGTCTCTTTGGTCTCGGTGGGATTCATGCGCCGCACGTTAGGCGGCCTGTCTGAGATTCCGCTTAATGACCGGCCTGCGTCCGCAGCTCCCGCCATTCGGGCGCCAGCACCGACCACACCTCCATGTCGTGCCGCACGCCGCGGTACGGATAGTTCTCCCGCAGCACCCCCTCCCGCGTCATCCCCAGCCGCTTCGCGACGTTGATGCTCGCCGTGTTCGCCGAGGCGGCCACCCACTCGACCCGGTGCATCCCGCGCTGCTCCACGGCCCAGTCGATCAGCACCCGTACCGCCCGTGTGACCAGACCGCGCCCGGCAGCGGACGGCTCCAGCCAGCAGCCCGCCTCGCAGTTGCCCGAAGCGGGTTCGAAGATCCGGAAGAGCACGCCGCCGACGAGGGTCCCGTCCAGCCAGATCCCGTAGAGCCGGCCGCTGTCCGCGGCCTGCTTGTCCGCGTACGACTGGAGGAGGGCACGCGCCGATTCGAGATCCGCGGCAGCCGCCGCAAACGCGATGTACTCGCCGATGAACTCCCGCCCTCGGTCCATATGGGCGAGGAACTCCTCGGCCTGCCACGGCTCAAGGGGGCGCAGTTCCGCTCCGTCGTCGCCCAGTGATATCGCGAACATCGTTCTCCTCCGGCCCCTCTACGGCACGAGCTCGGCCCGTTTACGGCACGAGCTGCCCGTCCTCGCTCGCGCGCTGCCCAGGGATCTTCGCATGCACACGGCACTCGGGGGGTTCGATGCTGATCCGCGGCAGCCGCCGGCCCAGCCAGCGCGGCAGCCACCAGTTCGCGTCGCCCAGCAGGTGCATGAGGGCGGGCACCAGGAGCGTACGCAGTACAAAGGCGTCCAGGGCGACCGCCGCCGCCAGTGCGATGCCGAACATCGCGATGACCCGATCGCCGCTGAGGACGAAGGCGAGGAAGACCGAAATCATGATCACGGCCGCGGAGTTGATCACGCGGCTCGTCTCGGCGAGGCCGACCCGTACCGCCCGCCGGTTGTCGCCCGTCTCCAGCCACTCCTCGTACATCCTGCTGACCAGGAAGACCTGGTAGTCCATGGAGAGCCCGAAGAGCACCGAGACCATGATCACCGGAAGGAAGGGCTCGATCGGGCCCGCCCGGCCGAGTCCGAGAAGCTCGCTGCCCCACCCCCACTGGAAGATCGCGACGACGATCCCGAAGGAGGAGGCGACGGCGGCCACATTCATCAATGCGGCCTTCAGCGGGATGCCCAGGGAGCGGAAGGCCAGCAGCAGAAGCAGACAGCCGAGCGCGATGACGACGCCGACGAAGAGCGGCAGCTTGCCGACGATGACCTCGGCGAAGTCGTCGTAGCTCGCCGTCACGCCGCCGACGTGCACCTGGAGGGAGGTGCCGTCCGACGCTGCGGGCAGGACGTCGTCGCGCAGGTGGTCGACGAGCTCGCTGGTCGCCTTCGACTGGGGTGCCGAGTCCGGTACGGCGGTGAGCACCGCCGTGTCGCCGCTGCCGTTGTACGTGACAGGGCCGACGGATGTGATGCCATCGGCGCGCCGAAGGGCGTCCGGCAGCTTGCCCATGGCCAGCCGGTCGTCGGCGCCGTCGAGATGGGCGACGAGGGTGAGCGGGCCGTTGACGCCCGGGCCGAAGCCCTCCGCCAGCAGGTCGTATGCCTGGCGGGTGGTCGCCGAGGAGGGGCCGTTGCCCTGGTCCGAGGTGCCGAGGTGGAGCGAGAACGTCGGCAGGGCCAGCACCAGCATGACCACCGCGGCGACGGCTCCGAGCAGCTTCGGATGGCGTTCGACAAAAGCGGACCAGCGGGCGGCGAAGCCGGTCGGCAGCTCGGGCTGCGGACAGTGCTCGATGAGCCGGCGCCGCTCACGCCTGCTGAGCGCCCGCATGCCGATGAAGGACAGCAGCGCGGGCAGCAGCGTCACCGAGGCAGCCACGGTGAGGACGACGGTCAGACAGGCCGCGATCGCGACGCCGTTGAGGAAGCCGAGCTGCAGGATGAGCATGCCGAGCAGCGCGATGCAGACGGTGGCGCCGGCGAAGACCACGGCACGGCCGGTGGTGGCGACGGCGTCCCTGGCCGCTTCGGCCACTGGCAGCCCGCGCCGCAGGCCCTTGCGGTGTCTGCTCACGATGAACAGCGCATAGTCGATGCCGACGCCGAGCCCGATCAGCATGCCGAGCATGGGGGCGAAGTCGGCGACGGTCATCACATGCCCGAGGAGCACGATGCCCGCGAAGGCGGTGCCGACCGACACGAGGGCGGTGGCGATGGGGAGCAGGCTGGCGGCGAGCGACCCGAACGCGAGGAAGAGGACGGCGGCGGCGACGACCACGCCGACGATCTCGGCCACATGCGCGCTCGACCCCTCGGTCGGCGCGATGGCGCTGCCGCCCAGCTCGACCTGGAGCCCGTCGGTCTCGGCTGCCTTCGCGGTGGTGACGACCGCCTCGGCCTGAGCCTTGGGAACGTTGTCGGCCTGCTGGTCGAAGGTGACGGTGGCGTAGGCGGTGTGCCCGTCGGGGCTGGTCCGGCCGGCGCCCTCGTTGCCGTAGGGGCTGACGACGGCGGCGACCCCGTCGAGCCTGGCGACCTCGTGGAGCATCCCGGACATCCGCTGGTGGATGCCGTCGGCGCGGACGCTACCGGTGTCCGTGTGCCACACGATGGTGTCGCTGTCGCCGCCCTGGCCGTGGAATCCCTCCTCCAGGAGGGCCGCGGCGCGGCCGGATTCGGTGCCCGGGACCTCGTAGTCGTTGGAGTAGGCCGAACCCGCGACCCCCGCCGCGGTCGCGACGCCGCCGAGAGCGAAGAGCCAGAGCACAACGACGACAAGGCGGTGCTTGATGCACCACCGGGCGATTGCGGCCAACGTGGGTGCTCCCTGGGTGGTTCGTGGATCTTTGATCGGGAACAGCCCGCAAAGAACTCATGACCTAGAAAGAGACACTCTGGCAGGCAATAGTGATCCTTTGCCCGTTTCGTGGGCTTACTCACAGCGGTGTGCCAGAGCCCGGGCCATGGTCGGCGGGCTCCGGCACACCGCTCGTTACCTGCGCCTCTTTCCGTCCGGGGCTCAGCCCGACACGCTCGCCCGCCCGTTCTCGATGTGACCCATCAGACGGCGCCGGAACCTCTCGTCCCGGTCGGCGGTCACCTCGATGTCGTACCAGCCGTGCGCGTCGGCCGCCGAGTGCACGACGGTGCGGCTGCGGCCCGCCTTGACCGTGATGGTGCGGGTCCAGTCGTGGAGGTCGGCCTCGTCGACGTAGGCCAGCGGGCGGATGGTGAACGTGACCGGCCTACTGCCCTCGTTGCGAAGCGTGAGGTGCAGATCGCGGTGATGGTGGTCGATGGAGGTGGCGACCTCCGCCGGACCGCCCGCGCTGCCCGCGAACTCGCGGCGGAAACCGTTCGGCCCGGTGATCGTGAAGCGGTAGGCGCCACCCTCACCCCGGGTGGCTCCGGTAAGGGGCACCGACCATTGCGCCCTGCCCCTTACGTCGTTGTGCTGCGGAACGGGGAACTCACCGGCGTACGGATACAGCGCGAAGTGCGCGCTCGCGCGCCCGCTGTTGCTGAGCTCGACGCTGAAGACGTCACCCCTGACCCTGCCGTGCGCGTCGGGCTGGTACGGCAGCGGCCGCGCGGGACGGATCCCCTCCTCCTGTACGGGCATGTGCTGCACCTTCGGCGGCACGGGCCGCCAGCGTCCCGTGAACGGCGGTATCGCGCCCGGCCGCTCCACCTCGGGCTGTGGCCTGCCGCGGCGGAAGTCGAAGGCCGACGTGAGATCGCCGGTAACGGCGTGCCGCCAGGGGGTGATGTTCGGTTCCGCGACGCCCGTCCACTTCTCCAGCAGCCGGATCACCGAGGAGTGGTCGAAGACCTCGGAGCAGACATAGCCGCCGACCGACCAGGGCGAGACGACCAGCATCGGCACCCTGATGCCGAGCCCGGTCGGCAGCCCTGCCAGCGCTCGTGCCTGTTGTCGGCGGGCGGCACGGGCGGCGGAACGTGGTCGAAGAAGCCGTCGTTCTCGTCGTAGTTGATCAGGACGACGGTGTGCCGCCATACGTCGGGGTGCGAGCCGAGCGCGTCGAGCACGCGGTGAACGTCCAAGAGCTCGTACAAGGAGTTCGAACGGTGCGGACCGTGGTCCGGCGGCCGTTGGGCGACAACGATGTCCGCGACGCCTCCCGCCGTTGTCCTGAATCTGTCCTGAATCTGTCCTGAACTCACCCCTGCAGGTTCCAGAGGCGTAAATCCCCAAGCGAGCGGCAGGCGATGTCGGTGGCGGCTGGCACGATGAGTGACATGGAAAACACGGGGACCAACCAACCGATGCTTTCGCTTGGCGACGCCGCGGAGTTCGCCCTGGCGTTCCATGACGCGCCCGATCTCTACTTCGGCAGTGAGCCTGTCCAGGTGCTCGCGTACGAGCCGGGGGCCTCGCTGCGCGAGCGGCGGGAGGCGTTTCGTCAGGTGTACGGCGCGATAGTGGCGCGGATCGGCGAGCCGACGTTGTACGGCGGCTCGGCGGAGGGTCCCAACGTCCGCTGGCGGAACTGCAGAAGGGTGGTCCTGCTCGCGGGCTCCTACCACCGGGCCCAGCTGTCGGTCCACCGCACGGACGACCTGGAAGGCGATGAGCGGCGGTCGTTCGAGTGGGGCGGCGCGTGGTCGGCGAGCGAGCCGCACGACTTCGATCTGCTGCCGTACACCTGGCAGTTGGACCGCAGCGGTCCGGGCGAGCGCCCCATCGAGCTGCCGGGGGGCCGGCTGGCGTCCTGCCTCGAACATTTCCAGAGCGCGCTGGAGTTGCTCCTCGCGGCATGGGTGGAGCAGCTTGCGGTGCAGGTCGGCGACGACTGGGCGAGCTTCAGCGTGTACAGCTCGGCGGACCGCGGCCGGCAGCTGCTCATCTCGTACGCCCTGGCGGACGGGCTGCACATCTCGGTCGACGACCGGGACGGCGAGGACAGCCCGGAGCGCGCGCAGCTGATGCACTCACGCGGCTGGCAGTCCCGCGACCGCGGCTGGTGGCAGACGGACTTCCCGGAGCCGGACCGCCAGGAGGCCGCCGCGGTGGCCCACCTGGCCATCACGGAACTGCGGGCCCGCGGCACAAAGGAGCCGGACGAACTGCGCGCGAGGGACGCGAGCTGCAAGGACCGCGGCGAGCTGTGGCTCCCGGGCTTGGGCATACGCCACTGAGCTGACCGCGGGGCCGATGCCGTACGGACACGGTCGTCACGGGGCCCGGACGCGCAGGCGCGACATCGTGCGGAATGCGGGCCGGGGACTGCGTGCCCCGGCGGAGACGGACCCCGGCCGCGGCGGTCCGCCGATCCGGCGCCGTATACAGCGCGAGCCGAGCGCCGGACGTACAGCGGGCACAGGACGTACAGATGGGCGCAGCGCTCGACGGAGCCCGCCGCCCACAGGAAACCCGCGCCCGCCGCCCCACAGCAGAGGCGGCCCGCACCTTCCGGTGCAAGCCGCCTCCGTCTGCCCTCGACCGCCTCGCGTCAGCCCTCGACGCCCAGCTTCTGCAGGATCAGTTCCTTCACACGCGCGGCGTCCGCCTGGCCGCGGGTCGTCTTCATGACCGCGCCCACCAGCGCGCCGACCGCCGCGACCTTGCCGCCACGGATCTTGTCGGCGACCGCCGCGTTGCCCGCGATCGCCTCGTCGACGGCCGCTCCGAGCGCACCCTCGTCCGAGACGACCTTCAGACCGCGCTTCTCGACGACGGTGTCCGGGTCGCCCTCGCCCGCGAGGACGCCCTCGATGACCTGACGGGCCAGCTTGTCGTTGAGGTCTCCGGCAGCGACCAGCTCGGCCACCCGGGCCACCTGCGCCGGCGTGATCGGGAGCGAGGCGAGCTCGACGCCGTCCTCGTTGGAGCGGCGGGCCAGCTCGCCCATCCACCACTTGCGCGCGGACGCCGCATCCGCGCCCGCCTCGATCGTGGCGACGATCAGGTCGACCGCACCCGCGTTGAGGATCGACTGCATGTCGTGCTCCGAGATGCCCCACTCCTCGCGCAGCCGGTTCCGGCGCACCCGCGGCAGCTCGGGCAGCGAGGCACGCAGCTCCTCGACCCACTCGCGCGCGGGGGCCACCGGGACGAGGTCGGGCTCCGGGAAGTACCGGTAGTCCTCGGCCTCCTCCTTCACCCGGCCCGACGTCGTGGAGCCGTCCTCCTCGTGGAAGTGACGGGTTTCCTGCACGATCGTGCCGCCGGACGAGAGCACCGCGGCATGGCGCTGGACCTCGAAGCGGGCCGCACGCTCCACCGAACGAAGGGAGTTGACGTTCTTCGTCTCGGAGCGCGTGCCGAACTTCTCGACGCCGTGCGGGCGCAGCGACAGGTTCACGTCGCAGCGCATCTGGCCCTGCTCCATGCGCGCCTCGGAGACGCCGAGCGCCTTGATGAGCTCGCGCAGCTCGGCCACGTACGCCTTGGCGACCTCCGGCGCACGCTCGCCCGCGCCCTCGATCGGCTTGGTGACGATCTCGATCAGCGGAATGCCGGCGCGGTTGTAGTCCAGCAGCGAGTGGGACGCACCGTGGATTCGGCCGGTGGCACCGCCGACGTGTGTCGACTTGCCGGTGTCCTCCTCCATGTGCGCGCGCTCGATCTCCACACGGAAGACCTCGCCGTCCTCCAGCTGGACGTCCAGATAGCCGTTGAAGGCGATCGGCTCGTCGTACTGCGAGGTCTGGAAGTTCTTCGGCATGTCCGGATAGAAGTAGTTCTTCCGGGCGAAGCGGCACCACTCGGCGATCTCGCAGTTCAGCGCGAGGCCGATCTTGACGGCCGACTCGACGGCGATCTCGTTGACGACCGGGAGCGAGCCGGGCAGACCGAGGCAGGTCGGGCAGGTCTGCGAGTTGGGCTCGGCGCCCAGCTCGGTCGAACAGCCGCAGAACATCTTGGTCTTGGTACCGAGTTCGACATGGACCTCGAGGCCCATGACGGGGTCGTAAGCAGCGAGGGCGTCCTCGTACGACACCAGTTCAGTGACGGTCACGGTGAAACTTTCCCTCTCAGCCCAGCAGGACGTCGTCGTCGCCCAGGCGCTTCAGCTCGCGTACGAGCAGTGCGACGCCGGTGGCGATGGCGGCGGCAGAGATGACGGCGTCGATCAGCCGGAGCGTGTCGCCCTCGTTGCGGGCCTTCTTGGCCTGCTTGGCGACGCTGATCGCGCCGAAGGCGGTGGTGCCGATCGACAGATACGTCCCGGTCTTGGACTTCTTGAAGCCCTTTGCCTTGGTCAGTGCCTTACTCACAGCGACGGAGCCTCCTCGAGCAGCGGGTGGCCCCACTTTTCCACGAAAGCCGCCTCGACGGCCGCGCCGACCCTGTACAGCCGGTCGTCCTTCATGGCGGGGGCGATGATCTGCAGTCCGACCGGCAGGCCGTCCTCCGGCGCGAGGCCGCAGGGCAGCGACATCGCGGAGTTGCCGGCCAGGTTGGTCGGGATGGTGCACAGGTCCGCGAGGTACATCGCCATCGGGTCGTCGGCGCGCTCGCCGATGGGGAAGGCGGTGGTCGGCGTGGTCGGCGAGACGATCACGTCGACCTGCTCGAAGGCCTTCTCGAAGTCCCTGGTGATGAGCGTGCGCACCTTCTGCGCGGAGCCGTAGTACGCGTCGTAGTAGCCGGAGCTGAGGGCGTACGTGCCGAGCATGATGCGGCGCTTGACCTCGTCGCCGAAGCCCGCCTCACGGGTCAGCGCGGTGACCTCCTCGGCGGACTTCGTGCCGTCGTCGCCGACCCGCAGGCCGTAGCGCATGGCGTCGAAGCGGGCCAGGTTGGAGGAGCACTCGGACGGCGCGATCAGGTAGTACGCGGAGAGCGCCAGGTCGAAGGACGGACAGTCCAGCTCGACGATCTCGGCGCCCAGCTCGCGCAGCAACGCGACGGACTCGTCGAAGCGCTGCACGACACCGGCCTGGTAGCCCTCGCCGCGGAACTGCTTGACGACACCGACGCGCATGCCGGCGACCGAGCCGTTCTTCGCGGCCTCGACGACCGGCGGGACCGGGGCGTCGATGGACGTCGAGTCGAGCGGGTCGTGACCGGCGATGACCTCGTGCAGCAGGGCCGCGTCCAGGACCGTACGGGCGCACGGGCCGCCCTGGTCCAGGGAGGACGAGAAGGCAACCATGCCGTAGCGGGACACCCCGCCGTAGGTGGGCTTGACGCCGACCGTGCCGGTGACGGCGGCGGGCTGGCGGATCGAGCCGCCGGTGTCCGTGCCGATGGCGAGCGGGGCCTGGTACGAAGCGAGGGCGGCGCTGGATCCGCCACCGGAGCCGCCGGGGATCCGGGTCAGGTCCCAGGGGTTGCCGGTCGGCCCGTACGCACTGTTCTCGGTCGACGACCCCATGGCGAACTCGTCCATGTTGGTCTTGCCGAGGATGACGACGTCTGCTTCCTTCAGCTTGCGCGTCAGGGTGGCGTCGTACGGCGGGATCCAGCCCTCGAGGATCTTGGAGCCCACCGTCGTCGGGATGCCCTCGGTGGTGAAGATGTCCTTGAGCGCGAGCGGAACGCCGGCCAGCGGGCCGAGCTTCTCGCCCGCCTCGCGCTTGGCGTCGACGGCGCGGGCCTGCGCGAGCGCGCCCTCGCGGTCGATGTGCAGGAAGGCGTGGACCTTCTCGTCGACGGCCTCGATCCGGGCCAGATGGGCCTCGGCGACCTCGACGGCGGCGAGCTCGCCGGCGGCGATCTTCGCCGCGATCTCGGCCGCGGTGAGCTTGATGATGTCCGTCATGGTGATTAGTCCTCCCCCAGGATCTGCGGCACCTTGAAACGCTGCTGCTCCTGGGCCGGGGCGCAGGAGAGCGCCTGCTCGGGGGTGAGCGACGGACGGACCTCGTCCGCGCGCATGACATTGGTCAGCGGCAGCGGGTGCGAGGTCGGGGGTACGTCTTGGTCGGCGACCTCGGATACGCGGGCGACCGCGCCGATGATGTCGTCGAGCTGTCCGGCGAAGTGGTCGAGCTCGTCGCCGGACAGCTCCAGACGCGCCAGCCGGGCGAGGTGGGCGACCTCCTCGCGCGTAATGCCAGGCATGCAGCGATCCTCAGGGGTGAGTGTGTGTGTTTGGCCCCAATCCTATGGGGCGCGGGGCCCTGCCCACGAAACGGTTATGAGACCGGGCCCTGCCCCCGGCATCAAACCGGCCCTGCACCGGCTTCCGACCCGGCCCCGGACCGGCATCAAACCGGGCCCTTCGCCGGCTTCCGTGGTGCCCGCAGCGTCAGGGAACGACCTGGCTGGACGGCTCGTCCGCGTCCGACGCGGCGGCCAGCTCGGCCGGGCGGTGCCAGCCGCGCTCGCCCCTGGCCCGCAGCCATGCCGTGGTCTCCTGCGGCGGCATCGCGGCCGCGACCAGCCAGCCCTGTACGGCGTCGCAGCCCAGATCACGCAGCCGCTCCCAGGTCTCGTCGTCCTCGACACCCTCGGCGACCACCATCAGGCCGAGCGAGTGCGCCAGGTCGACGGTGCAGCGGACGATCTCCGCGTCCTCGGTGTCGACGGCCAGCCGGGCCACGAAGGAACGGTCGATCTTGAGCTCGCTGACCGGAAGACGGCGCAGATGCACCAGGGAGGAGTACCCGGTGCCGAAGTCGTCCAGCGACATCTTCACGCCGTGGTCGGTCAGCCCGGCGAGGGTGTCGGCGGCCCGCTGCGGGTCCTCGAGCAGCACGTGTTCCGTTATCTCCAGCTGGAGGGAGCCCGCCGGGACGCCGTGCCGGGCGAGGCGGGCGGCGACGGATCCGGCAAAGCCGGGGGTGTGGACGTCGCGGGGCGAGACATTCACGGCGACCGGCACGTTCAGGCCCTGCGCACGCCACTTCGCCACCTGGGCGAGGGCCGTGTCGAGCACGTACTCCGTCAGATGCGGCATCAGACCGGAGGACTCGGCGATGGCGATGAACTCGTCCGGGGGGACCCGACCGCGTTCCGGGTGCACCCAGCGGACCAGCGCCTCGAGTCCCGCGACATGACCGTCGAAGCGCACCTTGGGCTGGTAGTGGAGCTCCACGTCGCCGGCGTCCAGAGCCCGGCGCAGATCGCCGAGCAGGCCGAGCCGGTCTGGGGTGTTGCTGTCCCGCTTGGACTCGTACACCTCCACGCCCGTACGGTCCCGCTTCGCCTGGTACATCGCGACGTCCGCGCGCCGCAGCAGCCCCTCCGCGTCCAGCGCGTGCTCGGGGAAGACGGCGACGCCGGCGCTCGCCTCCAGGACGAGCGTGAGCCCGTCGAGGTCGAGGGGCGAGGAGAGCTCGGCCACCAGATGCCGGGCGACGCGCTGGGCGCTGGTGGTGGAGTCCGCGGTCGGGAGCAGTACGGCGAACTCGTCGCCGCCGAGCCTGGCCGCCTCCGCGCCGCGCGGCAGCGCGAGTCGCAGCCGGTCGGCTATCTGCAACAGCAGCCGGTCGCCCGCGAGATGGCCGAGCGTGTCATTGACGGAACGGAAGCGGTCGAGGTCGATCAGTACGAGAGCCGAACGCGCACCGCTGCCCTCCGCGTCCTCCAGGGCCGACCAGGTCCGCTCAAGGAGCCACTGCCGGTTCGGCAGCCCGGTCAGCGGGTCGCGCAGCTGCTCCTCGGCTCTGGCCCGGGCGATCCACAGCGTGGAGTCCAGCGCGATCAGCGGCACGGCGAACAGCGGCAGCATCAGTGGCAGGGCGACCGCGACAACGCAGATCAGCGGGGCGATACCGAGCAGAGCGACCGCGACGAGACCCTGCCTGAGCAGGGCTGTACGGGCGACGGTGGGCAGGCCCCCGCCCTGCGGCGCCAGCACATACCACAGCAGCAGCCGGGTCACCGCGAGATAGGAGGTGGCCGCCAGCACGACTCCCGGTGCGGCCGCGATACTCCATTCGAGTGGCGACCAGGGCTCCTCGACGCTCGGCTCCACCGAGAAGACGGCCAGGACGAGGGCGGCGGCGCCGATGCCGATGATGTCCACGGAGCCGTGCAACACGCCCTGGCGCCAGCGGTGTCGGCGGGCCGCGCCGACGAGGGCCACGACGGCCAGGCTGACCAGTCCGGCAGGTACCCAGCCGAAGAGCAGCAGGACGGCGAGGGTCAGGGCGGCGCCGGAGCCGGTGCCACCCCACCAGCGGTCCCGGCCGAGCGCGACCAGATGCCCGACGATGATCCCGGTGAGGACGGCGAGCGACCAGCCCACCGTGGCGCCGGGAAACAGCGCCTGGCCTTCCTTGAGTGTGCTGACGACGCCAAGGGTGAGCAGGACGGCGGCACATACGACGGCGGCGACGGGCAGACCCGGCGTCAGGCCGGCAAGGGCCGCGAATCCACGCGGCCGTGAGACCGTGGCGGTGCTCTCGGTCGGTTTCATTCCCGTCCCTCTCACAGCCGGCGGTGCCGATGCCTCGCGATGGCCCTCGTTGTCATGCCACCACGACTGAAATCCCACCACGCAGCCGTGCACGACAGGCGCACATCTCAACAGTAGGCCGCAGGGGGCTCGGACGGGCAGCGCTCTACAGCTCTTGCCCGAATGCGACCCGGCCACCCTTATCCATCTGGTATGCGCTGAACGGGTGACCTGTACCGGTCGTTCGAGGGCCGAAACCCGCGTCTGGTTCCCGTCCCGTGCGCCCCCTCCGGCTCCCCGTACGAGCCCCTCCCAAGCCCCGCGCACGCCCCCTCCGTTACGCCTCTGCAGGCACAGCGGCCTCACGTGCCGCATCCGGGCCCTGTTCGAGGAGTACGACGAAGCCGTCCTCGTCCAGAACCGGCACCTTCAGCTGCATCGCCTTGTCGTACTTGGAACCGGGGTTGTCCCCGACCACGACAAAGGCCGTTTTCTTCGAAACGGAACCGGCCACTTTTGCTCCGAGGCTCTGGAGGGCTTCTTTTGCGCCATCCCTGGTGTAGTTCTCCAGGGTGCCGGTGACGACGACGGTGAGTCCTTCCAGCGGCCGCGGCCCCTCGTCCTCGCCCGCGCCCTCTTCCTCCATACGCACGCCCGCAGCCCGCCACTTGCGCAGGATCTCGCGGTGCCAGTCCTCCGCGAACCACTGCTTGACCGAGGCCGCGATGATGTCGCCCACTCCGTCGACCGCCGCCAGCTCCTCCTCGGTGGCCTGCTCGATCCGATCGATCGACCGGAACTCCCGGGCCAGCGCCTCGGCCGCGACCGGGCCGACATGACGGATGGAAAGGCCCGTGATGATCCGGGCCAGCGGTCGCTCCTTGGCCGCCGCGATGTTCTCCAGCATCGCCAGGGCGTTCTTCTTCGGCTCGCCCTCCTTGTTGGCGAAGACCCTCGCGACCTTCTCCTCACCGGTCTTCGGGTCGCGCTTGGGCAGTCCGCTGTCCTGGTCCAGGACATACGCCTCGATGGGCAGCAGCTGCTCGATGGTGAGGTCGAACAGATCGCCCTCGTCGGTCAGCGGCGGCGTCGCCGGCTCCAGCGGCTTGGTGAGCGCGGCCGCCGCCACATAGCCGAAGTTCTCGATGTCCAGCGACTTGCGGCCGGCCAGATAGAAGAGACGTTCACGCAACTGGGCGGGGCAGGAGCGGGCGTTGGGGCAGCGCAGATCGACGTCGCCCTCCTTCATCGGCCGCAGCGCCGTCCCGCACTCGGGGCACTCGGACGGCATCACGAACTCCCGCTCGCTGCCGTCCCGCAGATCCACGACCGGACCGAGGATTTCCGGAATGACGTCGCCGGCCTTGCGCAGCACCACCGTGTCGCCGATCAGGACGCCCTTGGCCTTGACCACGTCCTGGTTGTGCAGGGTGGCGAACTCGACCTCGGAGCCCGCGACCGTGACCGGCTCGACCTGCGCATACGGTGTGACGCGCCCGGTGCGGCCGACGCCCACGCGGATGTTGACCAGCTTGGTGTTGACCTCCTCCGGGGCGTACTTCCACGCGATCGCCCAGCGCGGTGCGCGCGAGGTGGAGCCGAGCCGCCCCTGGAGCGGAATCTCGTCGAGCTTGACGACCACACCGTCGATCTCGTGCTCCACCGAGTGGCGGTTCTCGCCGAAGTAGGCGATGAACTCCCGTACAGCCTCCAGCGAGTCCACGACCTTGTTGTGCCGGGCGGTGGGCAGGCCCCACTCGCGCAGCAGGTCGTAGGCCGCCGACAGGCGCTCGATGTCGAAACCCGCGCGCGCACCGATGCCGTGCACGACCATGCGCAGCGGGCGGGTCGCCGTGACCCTCGGGTCCTTCTGGCGCAGCGAACCCGCCGCGGCGTTGCGCGGGTTGGCGAAGGGCTTGTCACCGGCCTCGACCAGGCGGGCGTTGAGCTCCTCGAACTTCTCCATCGGGAAGTAGACCTCGCCGCGGATCTCCACGAGATCCGGGATGCGGTCACCCTGCAGCCTGTCCGGGATGTCCGCGATCGTGCGGACATTGGGGGTGATGTCCTCGCCGACGCGGCCGTCGCCCCGGGTCGCCGCGCGGGTCAGCCGGCCCTTCTCGTACGTCAGGTTCACGGCGAGGCCGTCGACCTTGAGCTCGCACAGGAAGTGGTACTCCTGCGAGCCGAGGTCGCGCGCGATGCGCTCGGCCCAGGCGGTGAGCTCCGCCTCGTCGAAGGCGTTGTCGAGGGAGAGCATCCGCTCGCGGTGCTCGACCGCGCCGAACTCCGTCTCGTACTGCCCGGCGACCTTCTGGGTCGGCGAGTCGGGCGTACGCAGCTCCGGATACGTGTCCTCCAGCGCCTCCAGCTCGCGCAGCAGCTTGTCGAACTCGGCGTCGCTGATGACCGGTTGGGCGTTCACGTAGTACCGGAAGCGGTGCTCTTCGACCTGCTCGGCCAGCTGGGCATGCTTCTCCCGTGCCTCGGCGGGCACAGACCCTTGCTGTTCGACAGCCACCGTCTCGTCCTCCCGTTACTCAGGGTTGTCTGCGAGCGATCTCGCGGCCCGGACGCAGTGGGCGAGCGCCGCGCGTGCGTACGCAGGCGAGGCACCCGCGAGGCCGCACGCCGGGGTGATCACGACGGACTCGGTGAGAGTCCCCGGATTCAGCCCCAACCTGCGCCACAGCGTCCTCACACCCATGACGCTACCGGCAGGGTCTGACAATGGAGCGTCGGTGGACGGCACGACGCCCGCGAACAGCTTGGTACCGCCCTCGACCGCCTCACCGATCTGTTCATCGTCACGTTCGGTGAGCAAGCCGAAATCGAACGAGACGCCCGCGGCCCCGGCCCGGCGCAGCAGCGCGAAGGGCACGTCCGGCGCGCAGGAGTGGACGACGACCGGATCGTCGCTCACGCCGATCACATCCCGCAGCGTTCCTTCGACGATCTGGCGGTCCACCGCCCGGTGCGTGCGATACCCGCTGGCGGTCCTGATCTGTCCGCGCAGTACGGCGGTGAGCGACGGCTCGTCGAGCTGCAGCACAACACGGGCGCCGGGCACCCGGCGGCGTACGTCCGCCAGATGTGACCGCAGCCCCTCCGCGAGCGAGCCCGCGAGATCCCGTACGGCACAGGGGTCGCCCAGCGCGGCCTCGCCGCCCCGCAGCTCCAGCGCGGCGGCGAGCGTCCAGGGCCCCACCGCCTGCACCTTCAGCGTGCCCTCGTACCCCTGGGTGAACTCCTCCAGCGCGTCGAGGTCCTCGCCGAGCCAGGAGTGGGCGCGCCGGGTGTCGCGCCCCGGCCGGTCGCTGATCCGCCAGCCGCTGGGCTCGACATGCGCGTACATCTCGACGAGCAGCCCGATGCTGCGCCCGATCATGTCGGCACCGGGCCCACGGGCGGGGAGCTCGGGCAGGTGGGGGAAGTCCTCGACGGAGCCGGCGACGGTCTTGGCGGCCTCGCGGGCGTCACCGCCGGGCATGGACCCGACGCCGGTGGCGGAGCCCCAGGGGAATGCGTTCATCGTCCCGGCCGCACCGTCAGGTCGTTGATCTCGGCATCCCGGGGCAGGTCCAGCGCCGTCAGGATCGTCGTGGCCACCGACTCCGGGTTGATCCAGCGGGACGCGTCGTACTCCTTGCCCTCCTGGGAGTGCACCTTGGCCTGCATGGGGCCGGCGGTGCGTCCCGGGTAGACCGAGGTCACGCGCACGCCGCCCGCGTGCTCCTCCTCGCGCAGCGAGTCGGCGAGCGCCTTGAGGCCGTGCTTGGAGGCGGCGTAAGCGCCCCATTCCGCATGGGCCTTGAGGCCCGCGCCCGAGTTGACGAACAGCACATGGCCCTGGGAGGCGCGCAGTTGGGGCAGGAAGAGCCGGGTCAGTTCGGCGGGCGAAATCAGGTTGGCGTTGAGCTGCTGGTGCCAGGTCCTGGGCCGCAGCTCGGCGATCGGGCCGAGGTCGACGATGCCCGCGATGTGCAGCAGGGAGTCGAGGTGGTCCGGCATCGGCTGCATGCCGAGCGACCGGGA
The DNA here is from genome assembly GCF_044903445.1 of Streptomyces sp. NPDC019890. Lineage (NCBI taxonomy): Bacteria > Bacillati > Actinomycetota > Actinomycetes > Kitasatosporales > Streptomycetaceae > Streptomyces > Streptomyces sp. NPDC019890. Next base: position 209,766 of record NZ_JBJDQK010000003.1, read on the forward strand.
GATGCGGTCGGGATCCGACAGGTCGGCGACGAGGGTACGGGCGCCCTCGTACTGTGCGGCGAGTTCCTTGGCGCGGCCGGCGTCGCGCGCCAGCAGGATCAGCTCGTCGCCGCGCTCGTGCAGACGACGCGTGAGGGCGGCGCCGATGCCGGAGCCTGCCCCGGTGATCAGATGTGTAGCCATAGGGGACATGCTCGCACTACTGCACTCCTGCGGACTCCTCCAGGTGGACGAGCGCCGAAACGCCGTCCTGGGCGAAGAACACCAGGTCAGTCAGTGCCAGCGGCAGAGAGCGTTCATGAGGCCACCGTACGGTCCACGTACGGCACAGCAGGTACACAGCAGGTACGACGGAGGCGGGCCGGGAACAACACACGCGCCCGCCGACGCTGTGACTGCCATGACACAGACACGCGGTGGACATCGCATCACGGTGGAGCCGGGCACGACCCATGTGCGCGTCGTGCGCGACGGACAGGTGCTGGCGGAGAGCAGGCGGCCCCTGCTGCTGCGCGAAACGGGCCTGCCGGTCCGATACTACCTCCCGCCCGAGGACGTACGCACCGAACTGCTCACCCCTTCCGAGCACCACACCCACTGTCCCTTCAAGGGCGATGCCTCCTACTGGTCCCTGCCGGACGCACCCGATCTGGTCTGGGCCTACCTCGAACCGATCGACGATGTTGCCGAGATCAAGGGGCACTTCTGCTTCTACGACACCGAGGTCGTTCAGGACTGACCGCGGGTCGAGGACTGACGGAAAGAATCTCGTGCCGGGGCGATGAGTTCCGCGCCGAGCGGCGGTCAGCACTCTTATGGACAACACGAACAGGGCACTGAACAAGGCGAAGTCGAGTGACGGCACGGTCATCGCGTACGAGCAGCAGGGCGACGGGCCGCCGGTGGTTCTGGTCGGCGGTGCGCTGTGCACCGCCGCGAGCGATGCGCCGCTGGCCGGGCTCCTCGCCTCGGCCTTCAACGTGTTCACCTACGACCGGCGCGGCCGTGGCGCGAGCGGTGACACCGCTCCGTACGCCGTGGAGCGCGAGATCGACGATCTCGCCGCCGTCATCGCCGCGGCCGGCGGCAGTGCCTCGGTGCACGGCATGTCGTCGGGTGCGGCGCTCGCCCTGAAGGCGGCCGCCGCCGGGCTGCCGATCATCCAGTTCTCGGTGTACGAACCGCCGTTCACGACCGACCCGGCGGCCCATGAAGGACGCGCCGGCCGGACAGCACGACTGCGTGAGCTGGTGCAGGAAGGGCGGCCCGGCGATGCACTCGCGCTCTTCCTGGCGGGGACCGGAATGCCGCCGGAGGCGGTCGAAGGGATGCGGCAGACGCCGATGTGGGCCGGGCTGGAAGCGGTGGCGCACACCCTCCCCTACGACCACGAGGTGATGGGCGACGGCCGGGTGCCGGTCGAGCAGCTGCGTACGATCGCCCAGCGCGTGATGGTCGTGGACGGCGGCGCGAGCCCGGACTGGCTGCGGGACGCGGCCGGCGCGGTGTCGGAGTGCCTGCCGCACGGCCGGCATCACACGCTCACCGGCCAGACGCACGAGGTGGCGCCGCACGTGCTGGCCCCGCTGCTGAGCGAGTTCTTCACGGAATAGCGACGAGCGCCTGGTGGGTGCGGCAAGATCGGCCGGACAGGGGCCTAGGCGGCAGACACAGCCGCACGCTCGGTGGTCGCGATCGTCGCCGAGCCGACCACCCGCGTGCCGTCGTACAGCACGATCGCCTGGCCGGGTGCCACACCCCGGACCGGCTCGTCGAAGGAGACCTGGAGCTCGTCGCCGACCAGCTCGGCGGTCACCGGCGTCTCGCCGCCGTGGGCGCGCAGCTGTGCGGTGTACGTACCCGGGCCGGCCGGAGCCGTCCCGCACCAGCGGGGCTTGATCGCCGTCAGGCCCGTGACGTCCAGCGCCTCGACCGGGCCGACCGTCACCGTGTTGTTCACCGGCGAGATGTCCAGGACGTAGCGCGGCTTGCCGTCAGGGGCGGGGTGGCCGATGCGCAGACCTTTGCGCTGGCCGATGGTGAAGCCGAAGGCCCCGTCGTGCGTGCCCAGCTTCGCGCCCGACTCGTCGACGATGTCACCCTCCGCCGTGCCCAGGCGGCTCGCGAGGAAGCCCTGGGTGTCGCCGTCCGCGATGAAGCAGATGTCGTGGCTGTCGGGCTTCTTCGCGACCGCGAGGCCCCTGCGCTCGGCCTCCGCCCGGATCTCGCCCTTGGTGGTGAGGGTGTCGCCGAGCGGGAACATGGCGTGCGCCAGCTGTCGCTCGTCGAGCACGCCGAGGACATACGACTGGTCCTTGGCCATGTCGGACGCCCGGTGCAGCTCGCGCGAGCTGTCCTCGCGGACGATCACCGTCGCGTAGTGACCGGTGCACACTGCGTCGAAGCCCAGCGCGAGCGCCTTGTCCAGGAGCGCGGCGAACTTGATCTTCTCGTTGCAGCGCAGACAGGGATTGGGCGTGCGGCCCGCCTCGTACTCCGCGATGAAGTCCTCGACCACGTCCTCGCGGAAGCGCTCGGCGAGATCCCACACATAGAACGGGATGCCGATGACGTCCGCGGCGCGGCGGGCGTCGCGCGAGTCCTCGATGGTGCAGCAGCCGCGCGCGCCCGTACGGAACGACTGCGGGTTCGCGGAGAGCGCGAGGTGCACACCGGTGACATCGTGTCCGGCCTCGGCGGCCCGGGCTGCGGCGACGGCGGAGTCCACGCCGCCCGACATGGCGGCGAGTACTCGGAGGGGGTGCTGGGGAGTCTGAGGAGTCATAGCTCTACCAGGGTAAGGGGCCCGGGGAACCGAAAGCTCGCGAGTATGCGTTGTGGATCGCATGGGGAGCGAATCGAAGCGCGGGGGCGGGCGGAGGCCGAGCAGGCGTGCCGTGCTGATCGGCGGCGGGGCCGTGGTGCTCGGTACCGGTGCGCTGCTGCAGGACGAGCTGAGACGTGCCTGGTGGCGGCTGCCGGGGATGGCGAAGCCGCGCAAGGAGGGTGAGCTCGACTACCCGGGCGCCGAGTGGACGGCGGCTTCCCGGGCGAACTGGCGGCTCGCGGACCGGCCGGACGACTATGTCATCGACCGCGTGGTCATCCATGTCGTCCAGGGCAGCTTTCTGACGGCGCTGAAGGTCTTCAAGGACCCGGGGCACGGGGCGGCGGCGCACTACGTCGTACGCAAGGACGGGCATGTGGCGCAGATGATCCGCGAGCTGGATGTGGCCTTCCACTCGGGGAACCGCTCGTTCAACGAACGCAGCATCGGCATAGAGCACGAGGGCTTCGTGGACCGGCCTGCCGACTTCACGGTCGCGATGTACAGCTCGTCGGCGCAGCTCACGGCAAGGATCTGTGCGCGGTACGACATCCCGGTGGATCGGGAGCACATCATCGGGCATGTGGAGGTGCCGGGGACGGACCACACGGATCCCGGTCCGCACTGGGACTGGAACCGGTATCTGGCGCTGGTGCGGAAGGCGCTGCCGAGGGCGCGCGAGATCGCGGGGCGCAGCGGCTGAGCCTGTCGTACGGAATCGGGCCGGGGCCCGCCGTACGGAACTGGCCGAGCCCCGGCGTACGGACTAGCTGAGTCCCGCCGTACGGGCCCGCTCCACCGCCGGGCCGATGGCCTCGGCGACCGCGTCCACGTCCGCCTTCGTGGAGGTGTGCCCGAGGCTGAAGCGCAGCGTGCCGCGCGCCAGATCAGGGTCGGTGCCGGTGGCCAGGAGGACATGGCTGGGCTGGGCGACTCCGGCGGTGCACGCGGAGCCGGTGGAGCACTCGATGCCCTGCGCGTCCAGGAGCAGCAGCAGCGAGTCGCCCTCGCAGCCGGGGAAGGTGAAGTGGGCGTTGGCGGGGAGGCGGTCGTCCGGGTCACCGCCTAGGATCGCGCCCGGGACCGCCGTACGCACTGCCTGGACGAGTTCGTCGCGCAGGGCGCCGATCTCGCGGGCGAACTCCTCGCGGCGCTCCGCGGCGATGCGGCCGGCCACGGCGAAGGAGGCGATCGCAGGGGCGTCCAGGGTGCCGGAGCGGACGTGGCGCTCCTGGCCGCCGCCGTGCAGGACGGGGACCGGGGTGTACTCGCGTCCGAGCAGCAGTGCGCCGATGCCGTACGGACCGCCGATCTTGTGCCCGGACACGGTCATCGCGGCCAGCCCCGACGCGGCGAAGTCGACATCGAGCTGACCGAAGGCCTGCACCGCGTCGGCGTGCAGGGGGACGTCGAACTCCCTTGCCACGGCGGACAGTTCGGCAACCGGCATCACGGTGCCGATCTCGTTGTTGGCCCACATCACCGTGGCGAGCGCGACATCGTCGGGGTTGCGCCCGATGGCTTCGCGCAGGGCCTCGGAATGCACCCGTCCGTACGCGTCGACCGGCAGATACTCGATCGTCGCGCCCTCGTGCTCGCCCAGCCAGTGAACGGCGTCGAGGACGGCGTGATGCTCGACGGGGCTGGCCAGAACCCGGGTCCTGGCCGGGTCGGCGTCGCGCCGCTGCCAGTACAGGCCCTTCACGGCGAGGTTGTCGGCCTCGGTGCCGCCGGAGGTGAAGACCACCTCGCTGGGCCGCGCGCCGAGCGCGTCCGCCAGGGCCTCGCGGGCCTCCTCGACCGCGCGGCGGGCCCGGCGCCCGGCCGCGTGCAGCGCGGAGGCGTTGCCGGTGACGGTGAGCTGCGCGGTCATCGCCTCGACGGCCTCCGGCAGCATGGGAGTGGTCGCAGCGTGGTCGAGGTATGCCATGGTGGCCACGATTCTACGAGGCCCGGCGGGGGCGCGGACTCGGCGCAGAGGGGCACGGGCGTGCGGGCGCCGATTTCCCCAGGGTTTCCCCGTCTTTCTCTGGCCTTCCCCGGTTTTCCCTGACCTTTGTGAGGCGTTCCCCCGGGTGCGGTGTCAGTCGCCGAGGCCCCAGACGACGGTTCCGTTCGCGCTGATCAGCACGGCGAGTACGGCCAGATCGGCGAGGCCGAGGGTGAGGCCGAGCAGGGCCCGGCCGCGGCGCGCGGTGCCGCGCCAGAGGGCGAGTCCCGCCAGCACGATGGCGATCGGGCCGAGCAGGATGTTCATCACAAGCAGACCGACGAGGCCGAGTACGAAGGCGGCGACGGCCATGCCGTCTGCGTCCCGGCGCAACGCGCGCCGGGTCTCGGGCTCGGTCTTGGAACGGTCCGCGGCACGGTCGGGGTCACGGTCGACGCCCCGGACGTCGGCGTCCCCGAGGGTGCTCTCCGTGCGTGTGGTGCGAGCGGCGCGTGCGATAGCGGTGAGTTGCATGGTGGTTCTGCTCCTTCCGGGTCAGTGGTGGCGTGCGCGACGCTCACGCACGGCGAAGACGAGCAGCCATGCGCCGATGACGGAGCACGCCACGATGGTTACGGAGACGGGAAGTTGGGCCACGGCGCCCAGCAGAATTCCCAGCAGGAGAAGCGCTGCGACGAGGGCGATCATCGTCTTCCTTTCGAATTCTCGGTGAACACTTGAGAGTACGACTGTTCACTGACTGTCGAGTCTACACTTCCTTTTTTGAGAGAACGGTTGTTTACTGAATGTCATGAGTCACACCCTCGGGATACGCCAGGCCCAGAAACAGAAGACCCGTCAGGCCCTCCTGGACGCCGCGCTGCAGCTGCTCGAGGAGCAGAGTCTGAGCAGCCTCGGACTGCGTGAGGTGACCCGGGCCGTGGGTGTGGCCCCGACGGCGTTCTACCGGCACTTCCGGGACACGGCCGACCTCGGCGTCGCACTCGTCGAGGAGGCGCTCGGCAGTCTGCACGCCACGATCGGCGAGGCGCTCGACGAGAACGGCGACGACGTACGCATCGACCGGACCGTCGGGCTCATCGCCGAGCTGGTGCGGACATCCCCCGCGCACGTCCGCTTCATCGCACGCGAGCGGTACGGCGGTGTGCAGCCTGTACGGGAGGCCATTGACGCCCAACTGCGGCGGTTCGCCGAGGAGGTGGCGGCGGCGTTCGCCGGGGAGCCGGAGGCGGCGGGGTGGAGCGAGGCGGATCTGATGATGCTGGCGGGGCTGTATGTGGACCACATGGTGGTGACCGCGTACACGTTCCTGGAGGCGGGTCCGGAGGGGGAGGAGCAGGTCGGTGCGCTGGCGCGGCGTCAACTGCGGCTGATCAGCCTCGGCCGCCGTCACTGGCTGGACTGACGGCACGCCCGCCGTCACTGGCAGGGCTGACGGCACGGTCACCTTCGCCTCCGCCGGCCGGACGGGGCACGCGGGCGCCGACATCGGCCGGACCGGGCCCGCGGTTGCCGTACAACTCGACGACCGCGGCCGCGGCTTGGGCCAGCTCCTCGCGGGCCTCGGGCGGCGAAAGCACCTCCACGCTCTCGCCGAACGCCAGCAGCGCGCGAGCCGCCATCGTCGACGGGAGGGCGAGCTCCACGTGCGCCCACTCCCCCGCCGGCACCGGCTCCGCGGCGAGTTGACTCGCCTGGATGCGCAGGAACAGGTCGAGCCGGTCCGCCCGCACCCGCGCGGTCACGCGTACCTCCGCGGGCCGGTCCTCGACCTGACGGCGCAGCACCTCCCAGACGTCCGCCAGCTCCTGCCCGGAGCGTCGGCGCACCGGGGCGTCGGTCAGGGTCGCGGCGAGCACCCGGTCGGCCCGGAACAGCCGGGGCGCGGCCCGGTGATCGGCGACCAGGTACCAGACGCCCGCCTTGACGACGAGCCCGTACGGATCGAGCGTGTACGTCCGCGGCTCGGTCGTGCCGCTGTGGCGGTAGCGCAGCCGCAGCCGCCGGTCGGTGAAGACCGCGGAGTTCAGCACGTCCAGATCCACGGCAGGCTGCGCCACGCGCATCCAGCGGGCCGGATCCACCAGGATCCGACGGCTCGTCAACTCGGCGGCGGGCCGGTGCGGTTCGGGCAGCGCTGCCATGACCTTGCGCAATGCCGAGCCCAGCGCGTCGTCGAGGCCGAGCGCGGAGTGCGCGCCCTGGGCCGCGAGCACGAACAGGGCGCGGGACTCGTCGGCGGTCAGTCCCGTGACGTCGGTACGGAATCCGGGCAGCAGCGCGATGCCGCCGTGCCGGCCGCGTTCGGCGTAGACGGGGACGCCGGAGGCGGAGAGTGACTCGATGTCGCGGTAGATGGTGCGTACGGAGACTTCGAGCCGCTCGGCGAGCTCGGCGGCGGGGACGAGACCGCGGGTCTGGAGCAGCAGCAGGATCGAGAGCAGCCGGTCTGATTTCACAGGTGTGAGGGTCTCCGGAAAACTTGACGGTGGGTGTCAGGTTATCCGTGCAGAGTGCGTGCCGTCAGCAAGACCGGGACATGAGGAGAAGACGGACACCATGAACGCCACGAACACCATGCAGGACCCCCGCCCCCTTTACGAGCGCGCAGCCGACCAGTTCGCGGGCCTGCTGAAGACCGTGACACAGGAGCGGCTGGGCGATCCGACGCCGTGTACGGAGTACGACGTACGGGCGCTGGTGTCCCATGTCGTCGGCGGTACGCACCGGATCGCGCACATCGGCGAGGGCGGCGACTGGATGTCGGTGCCGGCGCGGATGGACGGCGTCGCGGACGACGGCTGGAGCGCGGCGTACGAGGAGGCGAGGGCCCGCTTCACGGCGGCGTGGTCGCAGGACGCGAAGCTGGGCGGGCTGGTGGCGGTGCCGTGGGCGACGGCGCTGCCGGGGGCGGCGGCGGTCGGGGGCTATGTGATGGAGACGGTGACGCATACGTGGGATCTGTCTCAGGCGCTGGGGCATCCGCTGGCCCTGGACGAGGAGTTGGCGGAGGTGATCCTGCCGATCGCCCGGGAGGTCCTGCCGGCGGACAGCCGGGGGGAGGATGTGCCGTTCGGGGCGGTGCGGGAGGCGGGGCCGGGCGCGGATGCGTACGCGCGCTTGGCGGCGTGGCTGGGCCGCGAGGTCTGACCTCACTGGCCCGGGCGTACGGGGGCCCGGGCAAGGGGGTTCTTCTGGGGGGGGGCCCCCCCCCCCCCGGGGGGGGGGGGGGGGGGCCCCCCCCCCCCCCCCCGCCGCCGGCGCGGGGAGGGGACAACCAAAATAATCACACAAACCCCAACACAAACATA
>NZ_JBJDQK010000003.1:217864-258810 GCF_044903445.1 Streptomyces sp. NPDC019890
GGGGGCCCGGGAATGGGGGTTCTTCCCCCCACCCGCCCGCCCTTGAATGTGGGGGTGCGGGGCACCCCCACCCCCGGGTTGCGGCAGCTTCGCGCCGCGGGGCGTGCGAAGCTCCCAGCCCCGCCGCGGGCGGCAGCTTCGCGCCGCGGGGAGGCACCGGGGGGTACCCCCGCACCTCAGCCCCGCCGTTGCGGTGGCTTCGCGCCGCGAGGAGGCACGGGCGGTACCCTCGCGCCCCCAGCCCCGCCGTTGCGGCAGCTTCGCGCCGCGAGGAGGCACGGGCGGTACCCTCGCGCCCCCAGCCCCGCCGTTGCGGTGGCTTCGCGCCGCGGGGAGGCACAGGGTGCCCACCCCACGCGAGACCCGGGCGCCCGTGCTCTGCCTCTGCCTCGGGCTCGGACTCGGGCTCGGGCTCGGGCTCGGACTCGGGCTCGGACTCGGGCTCGGACTCGGGCTCGGACTCGGGCTCGGACTCGGGCTCGGACGGCGGCTTCCCGTACGCCAGGCCCGAGGCCGCTCCCCTATCCCTTCCGCAGCGTCGCCGCCAGTTCGTCGATGCGCGTCTGCCACGCAGACAGCGTGGCCTCCGCGTCCGACGGCGGAGGAAGCGTCTGGGTCAGGATCAGGCGTGGGCCGTGGCCCGTGCCCCTCGTGAGTTGCCAGCGGACCTCGCCGTCGGCGGGGGACGCGTAGGCCAGCAGGTCCGGGGCATGGAGCTCGGTCACCGGGCCCGGTGGGGTCTCCGGCGTGGTGAAGCCCTCCGGGGCCGGCGCGCCCGCCAACGGCTCCGTGCCCGCGGTCAGTTCGGACCAGACCGTCTCCACGGGGCGTACCAGCTGGCGTTCGAAGCCGATACGGCTGCCATCAGCCATGCGTTCCGCGACGCCACGGCCCAGGTCGAACCGCTCGACGTACGCCTCGTGCAGCTCACCCCCGGTGTCGCGGCGGACGTCGACCTGCTCGCCGTCCAGGTGTTGCGCCAGCGCGGCCATGCACAGATGCCAGCCGGACGCGAAGCTCGCCGCGCCGTACCGGTCGCCGAAGGTGTGGACCAGGGTCAGCAGCGAGCCCTCGCCGTCCGGGGTGATCTCCCAGCGCAGATGGTCCTCGCCCCAGGTGAAGGCGAAGACCCGTGGCTCGTCCGCCTCGGTCACAGTGCCCGTCATCGCCGGTTCGCTGTCGCCGGGGAACAGAAAGCCCATCGCCCCGCCGGGCCCGAGTCCCACGGTCACCTCGGAGGGGAACCACTGGGCGAGATGCACGGGTTGGGTGATCGCGTCCCAGACCCGCTGCGGCGGATGCGCGAGCCGGCGCTCCATCCGCAGCGCGGTCCGGCCGTCCGCCGTGGTGATGGTGTCGGAGTGCTCGGGATGCCCGGAGTACTCGGAGTGCGAGGTCATGAGGACTCGTCCTCCATCGCGTCGAGATGCCGTTCGAGAGCGTCGAGGCGACCGGCCCACAGATGACGGTAGTGCGCCAGCCAGGCGTCGAGTTCCGCGAGCGGCTCGGGCGTCAGCTCGTACCAGCGCCGCTGCGCGTCCCGGCGGACCCGCACAAGACCGGACTCCCGCAACACCCGCAGATGCTTCGAGGTGCCGGGCTGGCTCAGGCCGAGCCGGTCGGTGAGCTCACCGACCAGATGCGGGCGCTCCAGCAGCAGATCGAGGATCTTGCGCCGACTCGGCTCCGCCAGCACGTCGAACGGTATGGGCACACCCTTGAACATACCCAAGCGGTTATATAGCCACAAGGGTACGTAGCCTTAGTCGCGCGGCGCCTTCGCCAGCTGACGCGACTGCGCGACCAGCCGGTCCTCGCTGTCCCAGACCTCCGCGTCCTCCTCCAGAAACCCGCCCGCCAGATTGCGCGTCGTGATCGAGACGCGCAGCGGGCCCGGCGCCGGGCGGCAGCGGATGTGGGTGGTGAGTTCGACCGTCGGCGTCCAGCCCTTCAGGCCCAGCTCGAACGAGGTCGGCGGCAGCGCGTCGACCGTGAGCAGCAGCGAGAAGGGGTCCGCGTCCCGGCCGTCCGCCAGGGAGAACCAGCCGCGCATCTCGCCCTTGCCGGAGGGCGCGCCGACCGCCCAGCCGACCGTCGCCGGGTCGAGCTTGATGTTCAGGCGTTCCGTGATCGCCGAGCTGCCGGGGATCTTCGGCGCGGGCCCGTCGCTCGGCCCGAGGCAGTCCTGGAACGCCGGCATCGCGGGCGGCTTGGCCGTCGTGCGTACGTCGCCGGGGAGCGCGTCCAGGTTTCCGTACGTCGCGAGGACGCGGATGCGCTCGACCTCGGTGCCGTCTTCCGCGTACTGGAAGAGCGAGGCCTGTCCGGTGGAGAGGGTGCGGCCGGTGCGTACGACCTCGGTGCGGATCACCGCGGGGCCCGGCTGGGACGCCGTCAGATAGTGCGCCGAGACCGTGAACGGGTCGGCGTGCGGCAGCGCGTCGCCCAGCGCGCGGCCGAGCAGGGCCAGCAGATAGCCGCCGTTGACGGCGTGGATGATCGTCCAGCCCGCCGAGAGCTCCGCGTCGTAGACGCCCGGTGCGCGCAGGGTGACAGCGGTGTCGCGGTCGAACTCACTGTCCCCGATGGATGCCTGTACTGCCTGTGCCATGGCGGCACGGTACAACAGAAAATTACTGAGCGGTAGCTTTTTGGGGTGTGAGAGCGGACCGGCAGGCGGCGGCTGCGGCTTCGGGCGGCGGTCCGGATTCCTATGCCTCCTCGGCGGCGGAGGAACGGCGGTTCCAGGCGCGGGGCGCGCGCCAGTGGAAGTGCATGGCGAGCAGTCGCAGGACGAAGGCGGTCACCACGGCGAGTCCGCTGGTGGCCGCGTTCAGCACGTCGAAGCGGATGCTGAGGACGACCATCGTGGCGCCGACCATGGCGGGGACGGCGTAAAGGTCGCGGTCCCAGCGCAGCAGCGAGGGCACCTCGTTGGCGAGCACGTCCCGCAGCACACCGCCACCGACGGCGGTGGCGAGGCCGAGGACGGCGGACGAGGTGAGGCTGAGCCCGTACTCGTACGCCTTGGTGGTGCCGGTGACGCAGAACAGCCCGAGACCGGCGGCGTCGAAGACATTGACGCCGTTCTGGATGCGCTCGACCTGCGGGTGCAGGAAAAAGACGAGGACGGTCGCCACGAGGGGCATGAGGAAGTACCCGAGATCGGCGAAGGCGGCCGGAGGGACGGCCCCGATGATCAGGTCACGCAGCAGCCCTCCGCCCAGCGCCGTGGACTCGGCGAGGACGGCGATTCCGAAGACGTCGAAGTTCTTGCGTACGGCGAGCAGTGCGCCGGAGATCGCGAATACGAAGATCCCGGCGAGGTCGAGCGCGTGCTGGACGGAGGGCGTGAACAGTTCAAGGAGCACCGGACGATTGTGCCGGTTCTACGGAGCGGGCTTGCCGCCGAGTGCCTCCGCCGGCGGCCCGGCCGCCCGAACAGCACCGGGTCAGGGCGTGCCCGGCACGGCGCCTCTCCCCAGGAGGCTGGTGTGCCCGACGACGCTCACTGACCCGGCCCTCAACAGGCCCTCAGGCCTTGTCGTCACCGTCCGCGTCAGCGTCGACCTTCGCAAGGTCCGCCGTGGCTGCACCCTCGGCCACCTCGGACGCGGCGTCCGCCGACTCCTCGGACTTCGGTGTCGACGCGACGATGTCGATCGCCTCACGCGCCGACGGCAGCGCCACATCCTCCGGCGCCCGGTCCTCCGCGTTCTCCGGGTGGTGACAGGCCACCTGCTGGCCCGGGCGCAGCGCGATCAGTGGCGGTTCCTGCTTCTTGCAGATCTCTGTCGCCTTCCAGCACCGCGTATGGAACCGGCACCCCGACGGCGGCGAGATCGGCGACGGCACATCGCCCTTCAGCAGGATCCGGTCGCTCTTGCCGCCCCGCCTGCGCGGGTCCGGCACCGGTACCGCCGACAGCAGCGCCTTGGTGTACGGGTGCATCGGCGACTCGTACAACGACTTGCGGTCCGCAAGCTCCACGATCTTGCCGAGGTACATCACCGCGATCCGGTCCGACACATGCCGGATCACCGACAGGTCGTGCGCGATGATCACATACGTCAGGCCCAGCTCGTCCTGGAGGTCGTCCAGCAGGTTCACCACCTGCGCCTGGATCGACACGTCCAGCGCGGAGACCGGCTCGTCCGCGACGACCAGCTTCGGCTTGAGCGCGAGCGCACGCGCGATGCCGATGCGCTGGCGCTGGCCGCCGGAGAACTCGTGCGGATAGCGGTTGTAGTGCTCGGGGTTGAGGCCCACCAGCTCGAGGAGGCGCTGGACCTCCTTCTTGATACCGCCCTCGGGCCGCACCCCCTGCAGCTTGAAGGGCGCGGAGACGATCGTGCCGATCGTGTGCCGCGGGTTCAGCGAGGAGTAAGGGTCCTGGAAGATCATCTGGACGTCACGGCGCAACGGGCGCATCCTGCCGACGCCCAGGTGCGTGATGTCATGGCCCTCGAACTCGATCTTCCCGCCGGTCGGTTCGAGCAGCCGCGTGATCAGCCGGCCCATCGTCGACTTGCCGCAGCCGGACTCGCCCACCACGCCCAGCGTCTCGCCCGGGCGGACGTCGAAGGTCAGCCCGTCGACCGCCTGGACGGCCCCGGCCTGCCGCTGCAGCAGCCCCTTCCTGATGGGGAAGTGCTTGACCAGGCCCTCGACCTTCAGCAGCGCATCGGGCTCGCCGGTCGACTGCTCGGGGATCTTCACTTCGTTCTCGCTCACAGCTTGGGCGCAATCTCTTCGGTCCAGATCCGCGTCCGCTCGTCCTGCGACATGTGGCAGGCGGAGAAGTGCCGGCTGCCGACCTCGCGGAGTTCGGGGCGGACGGTGCGCGTCAGGTTGTCCTTGGGGACATCCGCGTACGGGCACCGCGGGTTGAAGGCACAGCCGTCGGGGATGTTGATCAGGCTGGGCGGGGAGCCCTTGACCGGGATGAGGCGCTCGGTCTGGTCCCGGTCGATCCGCGGCATCGAGCCCAACAGGCCCCAGGTGTAGGGGTGCTGCGGCTCGTAGAAGACCTTGTCGGCCGGACCGCGCTCGATGCACCGGCCGCCGTACATCACCAGGATGTCGTCGGCCAGCTCGGCGACGACGCCCAGGTCGTGGGTGATGATGATGACCGCCGAGCCGAACTCCTTCTGCAGATCCCGGATGAGGTCGAGGATCTGCGCCTGGACGGTCACGTCCAGCGCCGTCGTCGGCTCGTCGGCGATCAGCAGTTCGGGGTTGTTCACGAGCGACATGGCGATCATCGCGCGCTGGCGCATACCGCCGGAGAACTCGTGCGGGTAGTTGTCGACACGCTTGTCGGGCTGCGGGATGCCCACCCGGTCGAGCAGTTCGATCGCCCGCTTGCGAGCGGCCTTCTTGTCGACGTCGTTGTGGACGCGGTACGCCTCCACGATCTGGCGGCCGATCGTGTAGTACGGGTGCAGCGCGGAGAGCGGATCCTGGAAGATCATCGCCATCTGGCGGCCGCGCAGCTTGCGCACCTCGTCCGGGTCGGCGCCGAGGAGTTCCTGGCCGTCGAGCCAGACCTCGCCGGAGATCTGCGCCTTGCGGCGGCCGTACTGACCCGCGGTGTGCAGGCCCATGATGCCGAGCGAGGTGACGGACTTGCCGGAGCCGGACTCGCCGACGATACCGAGGGTCTTGCCCTTCTCCAGCTGGAAGCTGAGGCCGTCGACGGACTTGACCAGGCCGTCGTCGGTGGGGAAGTGGACCTTGAGGTCGCGTACTTCGAGGAAGGCCGTGGGGGCGGGCGAGCCCACCGCGGCGGGCTCGCCGAGCGCGGTGCCGGTCACCGGAAGCTCACCACTGGGCTTGTCGAGGTTGCTCATCCGATCCTCACTCGCGGGTCGATCACGGCGTACAGAAGGTCCACGAGGAGGTTCGCCACACAGATGAACAGGGCCGCGAACAGCGTGACTCCGAGGATCAGCGGAAGATCCTTGGTGTTGATCGAGTCGATCGCGAGCCGGCCCAGACCGGGCAGGTTGTACGTGGACTCGGTCAGGACCGCGCCGCCGAGCAGCGCGCCGAGGTCGAGGCCGAGCAGAGTCAGCACGGGCGTCCAGGTGGAGCGCATCGCGTGCCGTCCGATGACGACCCGCTCCGTGAGGCCCTTGGCGCGGGCCGTACGGATGTAGTCCTCGCCCATGATCTCCAGCATGGTCGCCCGGGTGAGCCGGGCGTACATCGCCGCGTAGAGGAAGGCGAGTGTGATCCACGGCAGGATCAGCGTCTGGAACCACTGTGCCGGGTCCTCGCCGAAGGCCTTGAACTCACCGCTGACCCAGTCCAGCTGGTAGCTGAAGATCGCCAGCGAGAGCAGACCGGTGAAGTAGATGGGAAGCGAGACGCCGGCCAGCGCGACGGTCATCGCGGTCCGGTCCCACAGGGTGCCCCGGCGCAGTGCCGAGACGACGCCGGCGGCGACACCGCCGACGACCCACAGCAGGCAGGCGCCCGCGGCGAGCGACAGGGTGACCGGGATCGCCTCGGTCAGCTGCGGCCAGACCTCCTGCTCGGTGCGGAAGGAGTAGCCGAAGCAGGGAGCAGGGCAGTGGGTGACATCCGCGCCGTTGGTGTAGTCCCGACCGGCGAACAGGCCCTGGACGAAGTGCCAGAACTGCACCAGCACCGGGTCGGAGAGGCCCAGCTTCTGCCGGATTCCCTCGATGGAGGCGGGGTCGGTCTGCTTGCCGGCGAAGAGATACGCCGGGTCGGAACCGGCCCACTTCGGGAGCACGAAGAAGATGACGAAGGTCGTCAGGGTCACGACCAACAGCATCATGGCGACGGCGAACAAACGCCGGATGACATAAGCAAGCACTGTGCGCGGCCCGGCGACGGCCCGGAGAACCCGGATTACGGGTTCCCCGGACCGCCGCCCGAGGCCATCACCTGCCCTTCGGGACTGGCGGGTTGGGCGATGGTGGGGTGTGACTCGTCACGAGTGACGGTTACTTGACGACGCCCAGGGAGACGTAGTCGTAACGGCCGTTGTACGCCGCGGTGGAGTAGGCGTTCGTCAGGTTCGAGCCGCGCCAGGTGAAGTTCTTCTCGTAGATGAACGGCATCTGGACGGCGAGGTCCGCGACAGCGTGGTTCATCTGCTTGTAGATCTCGGCGGCCTTCGCGGGGTCGGTCTCCTTGAGAGCGTCGTCGAAGAACTTGTTGATCTTCGGGTCGTTCGTCTCGGAACCGTTGTAGTTACCGTTCGGCACGATGAAGCGGCCGTCGATCAGCGGCTGCGAGAAGCCCTGACCGGTCGGGAAGTCCGGGCCCCAGCCGGTCATGATCAGTCCGAGACCGCGCTTCTTCACGACGGCCGGCGAACCGGTGATGCTGGAGGACTCGGCGCCGTCGATCGGCTCGACCTCGGCCTTGATGCCGACCGCCTGCAGGGACTGCTGCAGGGCCTCGGCGACCTGGACCTCACCCGGGTTGTTGCTGCGGGCGCTGATGACGGTGGAGAAGCCGGCCGGCTTGCCGCACTTGGCGAGGGCCGCCTTGGCCTTGGCGACGTCGGGCTTGCCGCCGCGCGCCAGGATGCCGTACGGGTCGTAGTCGTCCGAGCCCGCGATGGACTTGGGCAGCATGTTGGTGGCGATGTCGCCACCGGCGTCCGGGCCACCGCGGACCGTCTGCATCGACTTGTAGTCGGCCGCGTAGAGCACGGCCTTGCGGCACTCGACGTTGTCGAACGGCGCGACCTTGGTGGCGATGTCGACGTAGCGGATGAAGCTGGTCGAGATGTTGTCGACGTTGTCCTTGTGCTGCTTGAGCGCCGAGGTACGGCCCGACTGGGACATGCCGGTGGCGTTCAGGTCGAGGTCGTACTCGCCCTTGATGAGCAGCTGGTCGATCGCCTCGATGTTGGAGTTGATCGTGACCGTGATCTTGTCCGGCAGCGCCGGGCGGATCGGGTCGGAGGCCTTCTGCCACTTGTCGTTGCGGACGAGGACAGCGCCCTTCTTGGGCGTGTACGACTCGAACTTGTACGGGCCCGAGGAGAACGGCTTGAGCTGGTACTTGCCCGCCGTGTCCTTCTCCTTCTTCACCGGGGAGCCGGCCGGCATCGCGAGCATCTGCTCGAAGTCACCGTTGGGCGTCGCCAGGTTGAAGACGATGGTCTTGTCGTTCGGCGTCTGGATCGCCTTCAGACCGAGCTTGTCCGGCGTCGTGTCCTTGTAGGGACCCTTGTACTCGGTCTTGGGGTCGAGGACCTGACGCAGGTAGGCGGGACCTCCGGTGATGACGTCCGTGGCCCAGATGCGCTCGATGCCGTACTTGATGTCCTTGGAGGTGATCGGCGTGCCGTCCTCCCAGGTGATCCCGTCGCGCAGCTCGTACGTGTACGTCTTGCCGCCGTTGGAGACCGCACCCTTGGCCTTGGCGAGGTCGGGCACCAGCTCGGCGCCGCCGGCCCCCGGCTTGGGCGCGTAGGAGACCAGCTGGCGCGCGTAGAACCGGGAGAAGTCCCAGGCCATGCCGTAGTACTGGCGCTGCGGGTCGGTGGAGTCGAAGTCCTGCTTGCCGATGAACTTCAGCGTGCCGCCCTTCTTGGCGGACGCGTTGGCAACACCCTTCGTGCCGGCGTTGTACCCGGCGGCCTTGCCGCCGTTGTCGTCCTTGTCGCCGCCACCACATGCCGCTGTGGCCGTGAGCGCGACCACGACGAGCGCCGCTCCGGCGATCCGCCTGGTTCTCGACGAACGTAGGGCTGTCATTGTTCCTGCAACCTCCGGGATAGCGCGGTTCTTGGCTGGACGCCGAGGAACCATCTGGGAGCCGCCTGACGTCTGTGGCAGGGGCACGTTCAGTTGTCTGCGGCCGGACGGCGCCGCGGGGTGAGTGGCCGTCAACGGGTGCCCTTGGGGTCGAGCGCATCGCGCACGCCGTCGCCGAAGAGGTTGAAGGCCAGTACCGTGACGAAGATCGCCAGACCCGGGACGACCATGAACGTCGGGTCTTCCTGGTAGTACTCCACAGCCTTGGAGAGCATCTGCCCCCAGGAGGCCGTGGGCGGCCGCACACCTGCCCCAAGGAAGCTGAGCGCCGCCTCGGTGAGGATGTTCGTGGGGATCATCAGTGTGGTGTAGACGGTGATCGGGGCGACCAGGTTGGGCAGCAACTCCTTGAAGAGCACGTACCGCTGGCCGGCTCCCAGGCTCCGGGCTGCCTCGACGTACTCCTTCTCGCGCAGTGAGAGGGTCTGACCGCGCACGATGCGTCCCACGTACGGCCAGCCGAAGAAGCCGATCACCATGACCAGGACGGCGATACGGACATTGCTGCCGGTGAGGCCGAACAGATCGCTGGGGAGCACGGAGACCAGCGAGATGATGAAGAGCAGCTGCGGGAAGGCCAGCAGCATGTCCATCACCCGGCTGATGATCGCGTCGACCCAGCCGCCGAAGTAGCCGGCGACGATGCCGAAGATGGTCCCGAGCAGTACGGCGACCAGTGCCGCGAGGAAGGCCACCAGGAGCGAGATGCGCGCGCCGTAGACGATGCGACTGAACACATCACGGCCGTTCTGCGGCTCGAGGCCCAGCAGGAAGTCCGAACTGATGCCGCCGAAGGAGCCCTTGGGGGTGCCGAACAGCGGGTCGATCTGGTCCTGGTGGAACTCGTTGGGCGGGTGGCCGAGCAGGCTCACGATCCAGGGCGCGAAGAGCGCCACCAGCACCAGGAAGATGACAACGATGCCGCCCGCCAGTGCCAACTTGTCCCGCTTCAGACGGGTCCAGGCAATCTGCCGGAGCGACCGCCCTTCTACCGACTTCTTGACTTCAGCCGCCGCGACATCGACGGCAGCGGTCTTGTCCGCGTCCGCGCTCGTGTCGTGCAATGGTGCCGTCATCGTGGTGGGGACCCCTCTCGGCCGGAGGTGACCGGCCCGTACCCGCCGCTGTAGCGGCTTTGTTCACAACATGTGGTGCACGTGGAGCTCTGGCACGAGAAGTACGCGTGAAGCGCGCCGTACACAGGGGCGAATATCCCCCTGCTGCGGGAGTCTTCAATGGTCGCGCGATCACGCACCAGCCCCCCCGGGGAATGTTTGCTCAAACGTGATGCACAGTGAGGGTTTCCGTTATACGGACGGAGACAGCGGCTGAGCGGAACGTCATCCGCCACATATCGGGCGAAAGTTGAGTGAGATACCGCTATGCGGACAACAGCGGCTCATTCGATTGCAAGGCGTTCGAGGTCTTGGGCGCACACAATCCCACCCGTTCCTTCACGCACAGCATGGAAGTGTCTCCGGCTCAACGGCCGTGCAGAGAGGTTCCGTCAGCGGCCGTGCAGCGGGGTCCCACCGACCGGGCCGGGGGCCGGTGCACCGGCGTGCGCCTCACGGTCGTAGAAGGGACGGGTGTTGGCCCGCAGCCACATCGTGACCGGGTCGTACTCGTCGGACATCGCGACCGTGGAGACCGGCAGCCCGTCCGGGACCGAGCCGATCGACTGCTGCATCATCGCCCGCACCGCGTCCACGGACTGTCTGCTCGTGTCGTAGAGATCGAGACCGATGGCGAGGTACGGAGCGCCGAGTGCGGGCTGCACCCAGGCGCGGCGCAACGAGCGGACCGCGGGGGTGCGGTGGGCGTTCTGCGAGAGCAGGGCATAGAAATGCGGGATGTCGATGGCCGGTTCGGACAGCCGCAGGGGTCCGGCGGGCATCCGGTCGAGGCCGGTCGCGATCCGGCGCAGATCCAGCCAGGGGATGCCCACACCGCCGCCGGGGGCGTGCGGGTTCAGCCAGATCCCCCAGCGCTCGGGGTACAGGGCGCGGGCGACGTCGGGGCCGCTGATCACTTCGTGGGCGCGGTTCCAGCCGGAGACGGCGAGTTCCTGCGCGGAGGTGACGCATGGCGCGTAACCCACGCCGTCGACCTCCATGTTCCCGTACTGGGCGTCGGGCGAGCCGGCCCGGCCGTGCCAGAGCAGCATCCAGAGCCTGCCGCTCGCCGGGTCGGCGAGCGCGTGCAGCAGCGCCTCGTACGCGTCATAGCGTCCGGGTGTCACCTGGCGCAGCATGTGCTCGACCTGCCCCGCCGCCGCGGTGCCTGACGCACTCACCCTGGGTTCCGCCCCTCTTCGATCGACCATTCCAGCTTAAACGGCAGTCCTGACACCGACTTGACGACTACACGTGCTGTCGTTGGTAGAAGGGCCGCAGCCGCTCAAGCATCCACTCTCCGACAGGGTCCTGCGCCACATCCAGAAGTACGAGATTGACGGGCCAGCACACCTGTGCCCGGCCCAGCGCCCGGCCGAGCGCGTCCATGGGGGCGTTGCGGTCCGCGCCCTCCCATGAGGACAGCTGGACGCCGATGAACAGGGTGGGCGGATCGCCCTCGACGGAGGCGAGGGCACGGCGGGCGGTGAGGACGACACCGGAGGCCTCGAACTCACCGGCCGCGGCGGCGAGGAAGTCGACCGGCTCCTCCTGCCAGTCCGGCTCGAAGAGCCGCACCCGGCCGCCTGTCGCGGGCCCGTCCAGCACAGTGCGTCCCACCCGGCACAACTCGGCGACGGCGGGCGGCGGCAGCGGGGCGCCGACGGCGCCGCCCGGGTTCACCGCGATGCCGAGCTGCGGGGGCAGCCCCCGGGCGAATTCGCGGGCGGGGGCGACGGTGAAGGGCATATGGCTGCCGACGCATGCCATGAACTGCTGCTCGGAGCTGTAGACAGGGACGTACGCGGCGCCCTCGATGTCCATCGTGGGCAGGTCGAGGTCGGGGCTGTCGGGGCTGCCCCCGTTGGGCAGCGGCACCCAGACGTGGCTGCGGCCGAGCACCTCGACGAGACGGCCGCCGGCCGAGGCGTTGCCGAGGGATGCGCCGAGCACCTCTTCGAGCTCGTTCGCCGGCCAGCCGCCGTACGGATGCGGATGGGCCTGCTCCGGTGTGTGCATGTGCGTCCTTCTCCCCCGGCTTTCTCCGGTCTTGCGCCACCGACCCTAGCGCCGCGACCGCGCGGCACGCAGTCGGGCCCGAATGGTGGCCACGAGAAGCCGCGCACCGCACTACGACTCCTCGAAGCCCACCCGCGTCAGCGCCGCCGCCGCGTCCCGGTCCAGCAGGACGGCCGAAGCGCAGCCCGCGGGCAGCCGCCCGGCCTCCGCGTCGCGGATCAGCCGGCCCACCGCCCGCCTGTGCCGGGCGAAGGCATAGCCGGAGACCCCGCGGCCGCGCTCGCGCTGGCCATCCCTGGCCACGGCGGGCGTGACGTCGAGCAGCACCAGATGGAGGCCGCTGCCGCGGCGGCGCGCCTCCCGGGCCAGCCAGCGCCGCACCCAGGCCTGGGTGCCGCAGTCGTGCACGACCACGCCCAGACCCGAACGGAGCGCGCGCCGCAGTCCCGCGTAGTGGGCGATCCGCACCAGTGGGCGGTAGGCGGCGTACGGCAGCAGCCGCGGCATCCACCCGTCCCAGCGGTCCCGGGTGTCCTGCGAGTCGATCCCCCTGCCGCTCGCCGCGTGCCTGATCAGCGTGGACTTTCCGCTGCCCGGCAGGCCGGAGACGACCACGACATCACCGGCGGCGAAGCGCAGGGTGCGCGGACTGCGCCCCGAGCGGTCCCTCAGGTCGCGCAGCACGGGCACGGGCGTCCTGGAAAGCTCCCGCACGGGCGCGTCCTGCTGGACGGACACCCCCGCGGTCGTCACGTATGCACCGGACCGCTGCAACGTCATCGCCCTCCCCTGTCTCGGGTCACCCTCAACCCTTGCCCATGAAGTGTAAAGAATCGGTAATGTGGCACAACCGTTTTGGAGCTGAGGACTGCCTGTGAAGTGCGGCTGCCCGGATCGGGGCCGGACACCCCACATGGCGACGATGCGTGCAATGATGTGCCCGCAAACTGCATACAGGCCGCTTGAATCCGCGCGGGAGAGTCCTGGCCACTGTGTGCCGGGCGCCGAAGGAGCAAGTTCCTCCCTTGAATCTCTCAGGCCCCGTACCGCGTGTGATGAGGCAGATCTGAAAAGCGAGCCGCTGTCGAGTGGCTCCACCCAAGGTGCAAGTCACGACCACCACTACGTGCGGTCGAGACGAACCTCTCAGGTTCCGATGACAGATGGGGAGGATTGTCCTCGCCGGCCTGCCCTGGGAGCCATATCTATGAGCCACGCCCCCCGTCTCACCGCCCTCGATGCCCTGCACCGTTCGCTGGGTGCGACCATGACCGACTTCGCGGGCTGGGACATGCCGCTGCGGTACGGCAGTGAGCGCGACGAGCACAACGCCGTACGCACCAAGGCCGGTCTCTTCGATCTCTCGCACATGGGCGAGATCACCGTCACCGGACCGCAGGCCGCGGGCCTCCTCGACTACGCGCTGGTGGGCAACATCGGCTCCGTCGCCGTCGGCCGCGCGCGCTACACCATGATCTGTCAGCAGGACGGCGGGATCGTCGACGACCTGATCGTCTACCGCCTCGGCGAGACCGAGTACATGGTCGTCGCCAACGCGGGCAACGCGCAGATCGTCCTGGACTCGCTGACCGAGCGCGCCGTCGGCTTCGACGCCGAAGTGCGCGACGACCGTGACGCGTACGCGCTGATCGCCGTCCAGGGCCCTCAGTCCCCCGGCATCCTGAAGTCGCTCACCGACGCCGACCTGGACGGTCTCAAGTACTACGCGGGACTGCCCGGCACGGTCGCCGGCGTCCCGGCGCTGATCGCCCGCACCGGCTACACCGGCGAGGACGGCTTCGAGCTCTTCGTCGAGCCGCAGCACGCCGAGAAGCTCTGGCAGGCACTGACCGAGGCGGGCGCCCCGGTGGGCCTCATCCCCTGCGGGCTCTCCTGCCGCGACACGCTGCGCCTGGAGGCGGGCATGCCGCTGTACGGGCATGAGCTGACCACCGCGCTGACCCCCTTCGACGCAGGCCTCGGCCGGGTCGTGAAGTTCGAGAAGGCGGGGGACTTCGTCGGACGGGACGCGCTCAGCGCCGCGGCCGAGCGCGCGGAGACCAACCCGCCGCGCAAGCTCGTCGGCCTGATCGCCGAAGGCCGCCGGGTTCCCCGCGCCGGCATGAACGTGGTCGCCGACGGCCAGGTGATCGGCGAGGTCACCTCCGGCGCTCCGTCCCCCACGCTCGGCAAGCCGATCGCCATCGCGTATGTGGACGCGGCGCACGCCGCCCCGGGCACCCCCGGCGTCGGCATCGACATCCGCGGCACGCACGAGCCGTACGAGGTCGTGGCGCTGCCGTTCTACAAGCGCCAGAAGTGACACTGCGCACCGAGCCATCGTTCATCAGCACTCCCCCGCATACAGGAGAATTCAGGTCATGAGCAACCCCCAGCAGCTGCGCTACAGCAAGGAGCACGAGTGGCTGTCGGCCGCCGATGACGGCGTGTCGACGGTCGGCATCACGGAGCACGCGGCAAACGCGCTCGGCGATGTGGTGTACGTACAGCTCCCGGAGGTCGGTGACACCGTGACCGCGGGCGAGACCTGCGGCGAGCTGGAGTCGACCAAGTCCGTCAGCGACCTGTACTCGCCGGTCAGCGGCGAGGTCGTCGAGGCGAACCAGGACGTCGTGGACGACCCGTCGCTGGTGAACTCCGCACCGTTCGAGGGCGGCTGGCTCTTCAAGGTGCGTGTCGCACAGGAGCCGAAGGACCTGCTCTCCGCGGACGAGTACACCGAGTTCGCCGGCTGACCACGTTTCACCGGCTGACCACGACCCTAGGGATCGCCTGATGTCGCTTCTCAACACCCCTCTCCATGAGCTGGACCCGGACGTCGCCGCCGCTGTCGACGCCGAGCTCCACCGCCAGCAGTCCACCCTCGAGATGATCGCCTCGGAGAACTTCGCTCCGGTCGCGGTCATGGAGGCCCAGGGCTCCGTCCTCACCAACAAGTACGCAGAGGGCTACCCGGGCCGTCGCTACTACGGCGGCTGCGAGCACGTCGATGTCGTCGAGCAGATCGCCATCGACCGCATCAAGGCCCTCTTCGGCGCCGAGCACGCCAACGTCCAGCCGCACTCGGGCGCCCAGGCGAACGCGGCCGCGATGTTCGCGCTGCTCAAGCCGGGCGACACGATCATGGGCCTGAACCTCGCCCACGGTGGTCATCTGACCCACGGCATGAAGATCAACTTCTCCGGCAAGCTGTACAACGTGGTCGCGTACCACGTGGACAGCGAGACCGGCCAGGTCGACATGGCCGAGGTCGAGCGGCTCGCCAAGGAGTCCCGTCCGAAGCTGATCGTGGCCGGCTGGTCCGCGTACCCGCGTCAGCTGGACTTCGCGGCCTTCCGCCGGATCGCGGACGAGGTCGGCGCGTATCTGATGGTCGACATGGCCCACTTCGCGGGTCTGGTCGCCGCGGGTCTGCACCCCAACCCCGTACCGCACGCCCATGTCGTGACCACGACCACCCACAAGACCCTCGGCGGTCCGCGCGGCGGTGTCATCCTGTCGACGCAGGAGCTCGCCAAGAAGATCAACTCTGCGGTCTTCCCGGGTCAGCAGGGCGGTCCGCTGGAGCATGTGATCGCGGCGAAGGCGGTCTCCTTCAAGGTCGCGGCCTCCGACGACTTCAAGGAGCGCCAGCAGCGCACGCTGGACGGCGCGCGGATCCTCGCCGAGCGTCTGGTCCAGGCCGATGTGACCGAGCACGGCGTCTCGGTCCTGTCGGGCGGCACGGACGTGCACCTGGTCCTGGTCGACCTGCGCAACTCCGAGCTGGACGGCCAGCAGGCCGAGGACCGGCTCCACGAGGTGGGCATCACGGTCAACCGCAACGCCATCCCGAACGACCCGCGGCCGCCGATGGTCACCTCGGGTCTGCGGATCGGCACCCCGGCGCTGGCCACCCGCGGCTTCCAGGACGAGGACTTCCGCGAGGTCGCGGACATCATCGCCGAGGCGCTGAAGGCGCCCTCTCCCTTCGGGGGGGCCGACGCGGAGGCGCTGCGCGCCCGGGTCACCGCCCTGGCCGCGAAGCACCCGCTTTACCCTGGGCTGTAACCGCCCGAAGCAAAACAAACGGGGCACCGCGCACACTGGACAGTGCGCGCGGTGCCCCGCACCGCGCACTGCCCTCTGCACCACCCGGCAGACAACGACGTCTACCAACCCCGCTAGGAGTTCTCCGTGGCCATCTCGGTCTTCGACCTGTTCTCGATCGGCATCGGCCCGTCCAGCTCCCATACGGTGGGGCCGATGCGCGCCGCCCGTATGTTTGCGCGGCGACTCAAGAACGAGGGCCTGCTGGCCCACACCACCGCGATACGCGCCGAGCTCTTCGGCTCCCTGGGCGCGACGGGCCACGGCCACGGCACCCCGAAGGCCGTCCTGCTCGGGCTCGAGGGCAATTCCCCGCGTACGGTCGACGTCGAGAGCGCCGACGAGCAGGTGGAGCGGATCAAGCAGCGAGGACGCATCAACGTCCTCGGCATGCACGAGATCGACTTCGACTTCGACAAGAACCTGATCCTGCACCGCCGCAAGGCGCTGCCGTACCACGCCAACGGGATGACGGTCTTCGCGTTCGACGCCAAGGGCGAGACGGTCCTGGAGAAGACGTACTACTCGGTGGGCGGCGGCTTCGTCGTCGACGAGGACGCCGTCGGCGAGGACCGGATCGTGCTCGACGACACCGTGCTGAAGTACCCCTTCCGCACCGGCGACGAGCTGCTGCGGATGGCCAAGGACACCGGCCTGTCCATCTCCGCCCTGATGCTGGAGAACGAGAAGGCCTGGCGCTCCGAGGACGAGATCCGCGAAGGGCTCCTGGAGATCTGGCGGGTCATGCAGGCCTGTGTCTCGCGCGGCATGTCCCGCGAGGGCATCCTGCCCGGCGGCCTCAAGGTCCGCCGCCGTGCCGCGAACTCCGCGCGCCAGCTGCGCGCCGAGGGCGACCCGCTGGCCCGCGCCATGGAGTGGATCACTCTGTATGCGATGGCCGTGAACGAGGAGAACGCCGCGGGCGGGCGCGTCGTGACCGCCCCCACCAACGGCGCCGCGGGCATCATCCCGGCGGTGCTGCACTACTACATGAACTTCGTGCCCGGCGCCGACGAGGAGGGCGTGGTCCGCTTCCTGCTCGCGGCGGGCGCGATCGGCATGCTCTTCAAGGAGAACGCCTCGATCTCCGGCGCCGAGGTCGGCTGCCAGGGCGAGGTCGGCTCCGCCTGTTCAATGGCCGCGGGCGCACTCGCGGAGGTGCTCGGCGGCACCCCCGAGCAGGTCGAGAACGCCGCCGAGATCGGCATGGAGCACAACCTCGGGCTGACCTGTGACCCGGTCGGCGGCCTGGTCCAGATCCCGTGCATCGAGCGCAACGGCATGGCGGCGGTGAAGGCCGTGACGGCGGCGAGGATGGCGATGCGCGGGGACGGCAGCCACAAGGTCTCGCTGGACAAGGTCATCAAGACGATGAAGGACACGGGCGCGGACATGTCCGTGAAGTACAAGGAGACCGCGCGCGGCGGTCTCGCGGTGAACATCATCGAGTGCTGAGACCCCGGCGGCCGGGCTCGGCGGGGCAGCCCCTGGGTTCGGAGCAGGTCGGCGGTGATCGTCACCGCCGGCCAAGCCCTCGGCCGGTCAAGCCAGTTCACTGGAATTCACCCGCACGGGGGAGCCTCAGGAGCTCCGAACGTTTTTTCTCCTCCGCGCCCCCGGCGCCTCGCACTAATGTCGGGGCCTGTTCACCCAGGCTCCCGGCCGACAGACCCAAGCCCGCCGCATCAAGGAGGCACAGCCATGACCGAGGGGCTGACTTCGAGCTCGTACGACTTACGCGCGCGCCTTCCGGGGCCGTACGGCCGCGTCTACCGCAGCAGTACCCGTACCGTCGTCGAGCTGCACGGTGAGATCGACATCGCCGCGGCCACGCTGATCGGCGCGTATCTGGACGTCGTCACCGCCAGCGAGCACGAAGTGGTGGTCGATCTGACGCATGTGGCGTTCTTCGACTGCTCCGGCCTTGCGCTGCTGTGCCGGGCGCGGCGGCGCACCCGCGAGAACGGCGGGCGGATGTGGGTGGTGTGCGGCGGGCCGGCGGTCCTGCGGGTGTTCCGCGCAGGCGGGGTGCTGGAGGCGTTCGGCACGCTGCCGACACTGGAGGCGGCGCTTGCGGCTGACTGAGCGGCCGCAGCGCCGTCGTTCCCCGGCGGGCCGGGGGGCCTCCCCCAGAGCCTTCGGGCCCGGGAGGGGTCCCCAGGTGGATCAGGCCTTGTTCAGCGAGTCCCAGAACTCCTCGAACGTCAGCTGACCGTCGCCGTTCGCGTCCTTCGTCTTGATCACTGCCTCGGCGACCGTCTCGGTGACATGGAAGTCGCCCAGCTGCGCCATCACGCTCTTGTACTCCGCCGCCGTGATCAGGCCGTCGCCGTTCAGGTCGTAGCGCTCGAACGCCCTGCGCGCCTCTTCGATGTCCGCCACTGCTTCCGCCCCTTCTTCGTGCATTACTGACTGGGTCAGATTATCGGCCCACGCTCCGCTCACCCGCATGCACCCGCCTTACGTCCTCAGGGGAGAGACCTGGGCCTCCGCGGGTGGAGACTCATGAGGAGAAAGGGACACGGAAATGAGCGAGGCACTGGCGCGGATCCTGGCAGCCGCGGCCGCCGGGGAGTTCCCGCCCGCGGACGGCTGTACGACGGTGATCGAGCAGCCGAACGCCCGCGACGCCGGTGTACTGGCCCTCACCGCACACTCAGTGATCTTCACGGACGAGGATCCGGAGTGGGTACGGGCCGAGCTCGCCGCGACCGACTCCGACCGGCTGGCCGCCGCGATGAACCCGTCGTTCCTGGCCGCCATGCTGGCCCGCACCGGCCGCTCCATGAACACCATCGACCTGGTGACGGTCGCCCCGGCGCTGCCCGGCCGGCCCGAGCTCGAACTGCGTGAGATCGAGGACCCGGATCACCCGCGGGTGGCGCGTGCCATGAAGTACCGCGACGGCGTACGGGTGTGGGCCGCCGACGGCGGTGTGGTGATCCTCGGCCGGGGCGTGGCCGGCCGGTGGGAGACCGCGATCGAGGTGGACGAACAGGCGCGCGGCCGAGGTCTCGGCCTGGCGCTGGCGACGGCTGCCCGTCATCTGGTGCCGGACTCGGTGCTGTGGGCCCAGCAGTCGCCCGGCAACGCCCGCAGCGTGCGGACCTTCCAGGCGGCGGGCTTCCGGCCGGTGGGCTCGGAGGCACTGTTCATGGCCGGCTGATCACGGCCGGCTGACAGATGCCGACTGAGAGGGCTTCAACTATCCTTCCGCAGAGCGGAAGTTGATTTTCGGTCCCGCTGGAATCGCTTCTCGCCAAATCCCCGGTGGACCTTCGTCACTCTCCGCCGCACGGCGTTAACTTCTTGGCGTCGCCGCCACACCAGGAGCACAGGGCTCCCAGGGACAAGCGGCGCAAGGGTGATGTCAACAGTGACGATCACAACCGACTCATTCACGGTCCGGCCCTTCACCCGTACCTGTCACTTCATTTGGGACGAAGGCGACCATGTCCTGATCGGGGTTTCCCCGGGGAACAGCTATTTCTCCGCAGCGCGCATAACAGAACTCGCGCGCTGGGCGTCCCCGCGCTTCACCGCGGTGGATTTCGTGTATGCCGATCTGCATGTGGCGGCCCTCTTCACGGCGCTCGGGCACGCTCCCGAGCAGGCGGCCCGGCGTGCGACCAAGGAGCTCAAGGCCGTAAGGAGGCGGATCCTGGCCGGAGTTGAGGCGGCCGGGCCGCCGGGCCGGCAGATCGGGGTGCGGGCGCTGTCGGAATTCTCGGACGATCCCGTTTATGCGCTGCTGCACCGGCGCGTACAGCATTTCCTCGCCACGGACACGGACGAGGATTTCCGCAAGAGCTGCGACCGGATGGTCCAGCAGTTTCTGGCGCCCAAACTGGCCGCCGGGGAATCCGTCACGCCGGAACAGCGGTCCGCCTGCCTCGACTACATCGCGGCCGAACTCCCCTTCTTCCTCGACACCCCGGGGATTCTCGGCGTCCCTTCCTCCGTCTCCTGCTACCACGCGCTGATGCCGCTGACGGAACTTCTCTTCGGAAAGGGTGGCGGACTGCGGGCGGCCCGCAATCAGGCCTACGCGGTCGTGCGGCCCGAGGTGTCCGAAGCGCCTGAAGCACCTCAAACCTCGAACGCACCCGGAGCACCCGAAGCACCCGAAGCACCCGAAAGGAGCGCAGCCGATGACAGCCGAGCACGAGCAGCTTGACTTCCCGTTCTCCCGGCGGGGCGACGTGCTCCCCGCGGAGTGCGCCCTGCTGCGCGAGAAGGAGCCGGTGGCCAAGGTGCGCACCATCACCGGCGACAGCGCCTGGCTGGTGAGCAGTTACCGACTGGCCAAACAGGTCCTTGAGGACGAGCGGTTCAGCCTCAAGGACACCGCCACCCCCGGAGTGCCACGCCAGTATGCGCTGACGATCCCGCCCGAGGTCGTCAACAACATGGGGAACATCAACAGCGTCGGGCTGCGCGGCGCGGTGATGAGGGCACTGAGTCCCCGGGCCGACGACGGGCTGCACGACTGGCTGCGCGGCCAGGCGGACGCGCTCATCGACAGGCTGCTCACCGAGGGCCCGCCGGTCGATCTGCGCGCCGGTTTCGCCGACCCGTTCTCGGCCGCGCTGCACTGCAAGGTGATCGGGGTCCCGTTCCGGGACTGGCGGCGGCTGATGTCGGGCCTGGACATCGCCTTCATGACCAGCGCCCGACCCTTCGACGGCGCGGGCCTGAACTGGTACAAGGACCTCGACTACATGGTCGAGCGGCTGAACGCGCCCGAGGCCGAACGCTCGGGTCTGCTGGGCCGGTTGGCGGCCCTGCGCGAGCACGAGGAGTCGGCGCATCTGACCGACGAGATGCTCGCCACCGTCGCCGTGTCGCTGTTCGGCGCGGGCGCGGTCTCCACGTCCGCCTTCCTGGTGCTTGCCGTGCTCGCGCTGCTCCAGCGCCCCGAGCTGATCGGCTATCTGCGCGAGCACCCGGAGCGGATGGGGCCCGCCGTCGACGAACTGCTGCGCTGGAACCTGTCGATCGGCGACGGACTGCCCCGGCTCGCCCTCGCCGACGTGCAGCTCGGCGATGTCCTGGTCCGCAAGGGCGAGTTGGTGCTTGTCCTGGTGGAGGGGGCGAACTTCGACCCGGAGGTCTTCGAGGACCCCGACCGTCTGGACCTGGGGCGGGAGCGCAATCCGCATCTGTCCTTCGGGGGCGGCCGCCATTTCTGTCCGGCCTCGGCGCTGGGACGGCTGTATGCCGAGACGGCGCTGGCCGCGCTGGTCGACCGGCTGCCGCGGTTGCGGCTCGCGGTGCCGGACGATCAGCTGGTGTGGCGTACGGGGTTCATCAAACGACTGCCGGAGAGGCTGCCGGTGCTGTGGTGAACGGGGTCCCGTAACTGGGGGCAAGCCCCCAGCCCCCGCGCACCGGCTTCGCGGCGCGGCCCGCAGGGCGTAGGGGGAGTGTCCTCAAGCGCCGGACGGGCTTGATTTCCGCCGGTCGGCCTGCGCGTTCAGGCTGACCGGCGGGAAATTCAAGCCCGTCCGGCGCTTGAGGCGCGGGGGCCAGGGCGGGACCCCGGCGCGCTAGCGGAAGACGCCCGTGTGGCCCAGCGAGTACCGCCCCGGCTGTGGATAGACCGCGAGGCCGTGCGGGCCGCTGCCCACCGGGATGCGCGCCAGCTGCCTGCCGGTCGTCGTGTCGATCGCGTACACCTCCGCGTCGTAACGCCCCGACAGCCACAGCACCTTGCCGTCCGCCGACACACCGCCCATGTCGGGGCTGCCGCCGTCCGGCAGCCACCACTTGTCGGTCAGCCTGTCCTGCGCGAAGTCGAAGATCGAGATGGATCCCTCGCCACGGTTGGAGATGTACATCACCCTGGAGTCCCGGCTGATGTAGAGCCCGTGGCACCCCTTGCCGGTGGGCAGCAGCATGGGCGTGGTGAACTTCTCGCCGTCGAGCACCCACACACCGTGCGCCATCATGTCGGCGATGTAGAAGGTCTTGCCGTCCGGGGAGATCTTGACGTCCTGCGGCATCGCGCCGTGGAAGGGCAGTTTCTGCTGGCCGATGACCTCCATCGTCTCCGTGTCGACCTTGAGCAGTTCGCCGGAGAACTCGCAGGAGACGACGAAGTACTTGCCGTCGGCGGAGAAGTCCGTGTGGTTGACGCCGTAGCAGGAGACCGGGGTGACCTTGAGAGGGCTCATGGTGTGCGGGTCGCGGAAGACGAGTTCACGGTCCAGCGATGCCATGACGATGGCGTACTTGCCGTTGGGCGTGAAGTAGAGGTTGTACGGGTCGTGCACCTCGACCGGCTTGCCCGCGATCCCGGTGGCCGGGTCGATCGGAGTGAGCGTATGGCCGCGGTTGTTGTTGACCCAGAGCGTCTTCATGTCCCAGGACGGGACGACGTGCTGCGGCTGGACACCGACCGGGATCGTCTCGATGACCTTGTACGTCGTGGGGTCGATGACCGAGACGGAGTTGGAGTTGGTGTTGGGGACGTACACCCGCGACGGGAAGTCCCGGACCACCGGCGAGAGTTGACCCGCCCGGTCCGCGGCGTAGATGTCCTTCGGGTCGAGCACCGGAGGCATGCCGGGCAGTCCGGCCGGGGCGGCCTTCCTGGGCCTGTCGGGCGGCACCGCGGCCTTGGTGTCGAGCGCCTCCGTCCTGGCCGGAGGTGAGCTGCAGCCCGCGAGGAGAGCGAGCAGTGCGCCGGCGAACAGCGCGGCGGCCCGCGTTGTTCTCCTCATGGCGATTCTCCTGGCGGTCCGCCGGGTTGTCCTCTTGGCAAGGGGATTCGTCGGGTGCATCAGCTCAGCAGCTCCGTGGTGGTGACCGCGCGCAGCCCGCGGCGGTGGAGGTCGTCGAGGATGGCGGGCAGCGCGGCGACCGTGTCCGCATGGCCGAAGTGCAGGCTCACGACCGATCCGCGCTGGATCTGCCCGGTGACATTGCCGATGACGGCTGCGGCGCCGGGTGAGGTGAAGTCGAGGGAGTCGACGTCGTACGAGAGGACGTGCGGGTAGCCCGCCCGGGCGGCGAGTCTGGTGACGAGCCAGGTCGCGTCCTTCGCACGGGAGGGGCGGAACCAGGTGCCGACGGAGCCGGTGAGCCGGCGCAGTCTTTCGGCACAGTCGATGATCTCGGCGTATGCCTCGGTCTCCGGCATCGTCGAAACGGCCAGATGGCGCTGGGTGTGATTGCCGAGGTCATGGCCGCCGTCGAGGATCCGGCGGGCGATCCCGGGGTACTGGTCGAGCCAGCTGCCGACGGCGAGCACGGTGATGCGGGCATCGGCCCGTTCGGCCTCGGCGAGCAGGGCCTGGGCGATGGCCGGGTCACCCTGGCCGTGGAAGGTCAGGGCCACCCGGTCGCGCTCTCGCGGGCCGTGGGTGATCTGGGCGGGCTGTCCGGGAAAGCGGCGGGGGGCGGGTGCCGGGCGGGCTGTACGGGCGGGCCGGGACGGCGGGGGCGCGGCGGAACGGGACGGCGGGGCGGGACCGCTGCCGGTGCAGCCCGAGGCGAGGGCGCCCGCGGCGACGGCTCCCGCTCCGGCGCGCAGTGCGCCGCGGCGGTCGATCGGGGTCACGGGAAAGCACAGTAGGGGCGAAGTGGGCCAAATATAACGATTGACACAATTTGGGACGTTTGCCGGTCACGACTGCCGACATCGCACGACAGGCAAGGAAATCGATGAATCACCCGCCTGATCCCATATTCATTCACTATTTACGAGGCAGGTGGCCCATCTCACCTGCGATTCATATCGAACATAGTACTGTTTGCCGACTTATGTCCGTGTAAGGACTTTTGGCGAGAGAGCCCCCGTCTGCCATAGTCGGTGACACGACCCCCATTGACCCGGGCAAGGTCGTCGAAAGCCGCCGTGGATACTCCCCCCCATCCACGGCGCTCCGCAGAAGCCCCCGTTCAGGGGGCTTCTGTGTGTCAGCGGTCGGTGACCCGTATCTCGAACCAGGTGGTCTTGCCGCGCGGCAGCAGATCCACGCCCCACCGGTCGGAGAGCTTGTCGACGAGGAAGAGCCCGCGGCCGCTGGTGTCCATCTCCTGGACCGGCATCAGACACGGCAGACCGCGCGAGGGATCGCGGACCTCGATCCTGATCCAGCCACGGCGGCGCAGCATCCGCAGCCCGAAGACCCGCGCGCCGGTGTGCCGTACCGCGTTGCCCACCAGCTCCGACACCAGTAACACCGCGTGCTCGGCGGTCTGCGCGGGAAGCGCCCACTGACGCAGCACAACGCACTGGGTCAGTCGCCGGGCGGTGGCGGCGGACTCGGGGCGGGAGGGGAGTCGCACTTCCTCGTCCGTGGGGTTGCCGAACAACTCCAGCGCCTTGAGGGCCTGTTCGTCCTCGACCACGGGCGTCCACCGCGCCGCGGCAGAGCTGCCGCGCTGCCGCGGCTGTTCCACACCTTCGAGGCCCGCCATGCCCCCATCATGGCCGCAAAGAGTGACCGCCGGGGCCGTTCCAGCGGAATAGGGCCCCCGGAACCAGCCGTTCCGGGGGGACCCGTTGGCATATGACTGTGGCCGCATACCAACCCCGATACCCACCCTGAGCTGCCCTGACGCCTTGCTTACGAATGATCGCAAAGAGCAGCGGGCGGTGGGGACTTAAGGCTGCCTTAGGACTCAGCTAAGCCACACACAGGGTTGACGCCGGATGCGCAAGCGCCCAACAGGACTTAATTCAGAGGAACTTGGCCTTACCCGGACCCTCCTCCACAAAGCTGCGCATCCCGCGCTCGCGGTCCTCCGTCGCGAACAGGCCCGCGAACCAGTTCCGTTCGATGGCCAGGCCCGTCTCGATGTCCGTCCCAAGACCCGCGTCGATGGACTCCTTGGCGGCACGCAGCGCCAGCGCCGGCCCCTGCGCCAGCTTCGCGGCCCAGGCGAGCGCCTGCTCGTACACCTCGGCGGAGGGGACCACACGGTCCACCAGACCCAGTCCCAGCGCCTCGTCCGCCTTCACCATGCGACCGGTGAAAATCAGGTCCTTGGCCTTGGAGGGACCGATCAGCCGCGACAGCCGCTGGGTGCCACCGGCGCCCGGAATCAGCCCCAGCAGGATCTCCGGCTGGCCGAGCTTGGCGTTGTCCGCGGCGATCCGGAAGTCGGCACAGAGCGCCAGCTCGCAACCGCCGCCCAGCGCATAGCCGGTGACGGCCGCGACGACGGGCTTGGGGATACGGGCGACGGCGGTGAAGGAGTCCTGCAGGGCCCGGGACCGTACGACCATCGCCGCGTGGTCCATGGCCTGCATCTCCTTGATGTCCGCGCCGGCCGCGAACACCTTCTCGCCGCCGTACAGGATCACGGCCCGTACGTCGTCACGGCGCGTAGCCTCCTGGGCCAGCTCGCGCAGCCGGTCCTGGACGGCGATGTCCAGCGCGTTCATCGGCGGGCGGTCGAGACGGATGGTGCCGACGCCTTCGGAGACCTCGA
Organism: Streptomyces sp. NPDC019890; assembly: GCF_044903445.1. Lineage (NCBI taxonomy): Bacteria > Bacillati > Actinomycetota > Actinomycetes > Kitasatosporales > Streptomycetaceae > Streptomyces > Streptomyces sp. NPDC019890. Next base: position 243,360 of record NZ_JBJDQK010000003.1, read on the forward strand.
GAGAAACAGTCATGCCCAGCAGGTTAGTCCGCGTTAACGCCTTCGGGCCCGGTGCTGTCGGTCACAGCGCAACGCCTGCGGGCCCGGTGCTGTCGGTCACAGCACCGGGCCCGCAGGGAAAGCGTCCTTTTCGGGTGTCCTACTTGGTCCACTCGGCCCAGGACATGTTCCAGCCGTTCAGGCCGTTCTCCGGGGAGATCTGCTTGTCCTTGGAGTTCTTCACGATCACCACGTCGCCGATGATCGAGCTGTCGAAGAACCAGGCCGCCGGGGTGCTGCTGTCCCCCGCGCCCCGTGCGTCCCGCAGGCCCACACAGCCGTGGCTGACATTCGCCGATCCGAAGGTCCCGGACGAGGCCCAGTAGTTGCCGTGCACGAACGTGCCCGAGTTGGACAGACGCATCGCGTGCGGCACGTCCTTGATGTCGTACTCACCGCCGAAGCCGACGGTGGCGCCGTTCATCCGGGTCACCTTGTACTTCTCGCTGATGACCATCTCGCCGTTGTACGTGGTGGTCGACGGCGCGCCCGCGGTGATCGGGATGTCCTTGATCTCCTTGCCGTCCCGGACGACCTTCATCCGGTGCTCCTTCGCGTCCACGGTGGAGACCTGGCTGCGGCCGATGGTGAACTTCACCGTCTTGGACTGCTTGCCGTACACGCCGGGGCGGCCCTCGACGCCGTCCAGGTTGAGCTTCACGGTCACCTTGGTGCCCGCGGCCCAGTACTTCTCCGGGCGGAAGTCGAGGCGGTCGTTGCCGAACCAGTGGCCCTCGACCGGCACCGCCGGCACCGCGGTCACCTTGATGGCCTTCTCGACGGCCTCCGGGTTGGTGATGCCGCGGGTGAAGTTGATCGAGACCGGCATGCCGACGCCGACCGTCGCACCGTCCTCGGGCGTGTACTGCCCGATGAAGGTGTTCTTCGGAACGAGCGTGGTGAAGGTGGTGTCCTTCGCCGACTCCCGGCCGTCCGCGTCCTTGGCGACCGCGTGCACCTTGTACTTGGTGGAGCCCGCCAGATGCTGCAGCGGCTGCCAACTGGCACCGTCCGCGGCGACCTTGCCCTCGACCGCGGCGCCCTTGTCGTCCTGGACCGTGACCGTGATCAGCTTGCCCTTGGCCGCGGTGACCTTGAGTACACCGCTGGTGGCGACCGAGGAGGCGCCGTCCTTGGGCGCGATGGTCACCACCGCCTGGGAGGCCGCGTTCCCGACCTGCCCGCCGTCCTTACCGCCCTTGCCGTCGCTGCCCTTGTCGTCGCCGCCCCCGCACGCCGTGACAAGCACCAGCAGCGCCCCCAGCACCAGAGCCGGCACAGCGGCGCCCCCACGCCTGCGTCCGCCGAAGCCCCTGGCCGACGCCCCCGATATCGGCTGCCCGTTCAAAATGGTCTCTCCCCTCGCACGGCCTGGCCCCGCCACGGCCCGCACCCCCGCGCGCCTCACGCACGCACGGCGATAGATAATCACACCGTGGGTAGTGGATCGTCCCCACGAATGTCACCGTTCAGTCCCAACTTGTCCGGGGAGCTCATCTGAAGCGGTGCGGGTCCAGCAGGTCAGCGAGGTCATGGCGAGGGTCAGTTCAGCGCGGAACCGGCCTTCCACTCCGGCCAGCCCAGGTTCCAGCCGCTGAGGCCGTTGCCGGGATCGACCTTTTTGTCCTTCGAGTTGACGACCTCGACCACATCGCCGATCAGGGTCCGGTCGAAGAACCAGCCGGCCGGGGTGTCCTCACTGCCACCCTTCACATCGCGCAGGCCGACACAGCCGTGCGAGACGTTCACCGAGCCGAAGGTGTCGGAGGCCGCCCAGTAGTTGCCGTGGATGAAGGTGCCCGAGTCGGTCAGCCGCATGGCATGCGGGACGTCCTTGATGTCGTACTCGCCCTTTCCGTTCCGCTTCTTGAAGCCGACCGTCGCACCGTTCATCCGGGTCACGTCGAACATCTCCGTGACCACCATCTTTCCGTTGTACGTGGTCGACTTGGGCGCCCCGGCCGTGATCGGCACCTTCGCCAGGATCCCCCCGTCGCGCCGGACCTCCATGGTGTGCGCCGCCGCATCGACCCGTGAGACCTGCGAGCGGCCCACGGTGAAGGCGACGGTCCGCTGCTGGATGCCGTAGACCCCGGGCGCCGCCTCGACGTCGCGCAGCCGCAGGTCGACCGTGACCCTGGTGCCCGGCTTCCAGTACTCGCGCGGGCGGAAGTCCAGGCGCTCCTTGCCGAACCAGTGGCCGACGATCTCGACCGGCGGCTCCGAGCTGACGCGGATGGCGCGCTGGACGGCCGCACGGTCCTCGATCTCCCGGTTGAAGTCGAAGGAGACGATCATTCCGGTGCCCACGGTCGCGCGGTTCTCCGGCTTGAAGTAGCCGATGAACCGGCGCTCGGGGACCCGGGTGGTGAACGTGGTGTGGCGGGCCGAGCGACGGCCGTGCGCGTCCAGGGCGACCACGTCGACGCTGTACTTGGCGGCGAGGTCCAGCCGGGTGCCCCTGTCCAGCGTCCAGCGCAGACCGTCCTCGGAGATCAGGCCGTGGATCTCGGTGGGCTGAGCGTCCTCGATCTGCACCACCTTGACCCGCTCGAGACGCCCGCTGGGCAGTCGCACCTCGAGAGGGCCCTGGGGGCCGACTCCCTTCGCGCCGTCCTCGGGGGTCACTCGGATGACCTCCTCGGCCGACCGCGGCTTGTTGCCGATGTCCAGGTCCCCGCCGGTGCAGCCGGTGAGCCCGGCCATCAGTCCTGCCCATGCCAGGGCGAAGGTCATGCCCTGCCCTGCCCGCTTCAGTACGTGTTTCACATACCGCCCAACGACCACGCCCCTCCAGGGGAAACGTGAGCGCAGGGCCATGTTGGGACAAGAGCAGCGCGGGCAGAACAGGTGGGAGGACCACGCGTGGGACGCTGCGGCCGGGACGCCGTGAGCCCCTTCACGTCAGCGGGGCCCGACGAGCCGCGGGAGGCCGGCAGGTGTCGAGCGCAGCGGAGCAGGAGACAGTGCAGGAGGAGGTGCCGGGCGACCTTCCCGGCCCACTCCTGACGGCCGGGGACCCGGCCGGGACCACGGCCGTCGTCAACGGCCGCCATCGGGAGCCGGACACCCGCAGGCCGTCGGTGTGGCCGGGCGCACCGACGCCGCTCGGGGCCCGTTTCCGGGTCGGCCCCGACGGGGTCGCGGGGACCAACTTCGCGCTCTGGGCGGGCGGGGCGGAGGCGGCCGAGCTGTGCCTCTTCGACGACACGGGGGTGGAGACGCGGCTGCCGCTGACCGAGCTGACGCATGAGATCTGGCACGGCTTCGTGCCCGGGATCCGGCCGGGACAGCGGTACGGCTACCGGGTGCACGGGCGCTGGGACCCGTGGACGGGCGCCCGCTGGAATCCGGCGAAGCTGCTGCTCGATCCCTATGCACGCGCGGTGGACGCGGGCCGGGGGAACGACTACTGCGAGCTGCCCGCCGAGGTGTACGGGCATGTGCGCGACTGGCCGCAGCAGCATGTCGCCGACACCGTGCGCGACGACCGGGACTCGGCCCCCTTCGTGCCCAAGGGCGTCGTCGTACACGATGACGACGACTGGTCGGACGACCGCAGGCCCAAGACCCCGTGGGCGGACTCGGTCATCTACGAACTGCATGTGCGCGGCTTCACCAAGCTCCATCCCGGGATTCCACAGGAGCTGCGGGGCACCTACGCCGGCCTGGCGCATCCGGCGGCGATCGGTCATCTCGTACGGCTCGGAGTCACCGCGGTCGAACTGCTCCCCGTGCACCAGTACGCCCACGAGGACCATCTGCTCAAGCGCGGGCTGCGCAACTACTGGGGCTACAACTCCATCGGCTACTTCGCGCCCCATGCCGCGTACTCGGCGAGCGGGACCCGCGGTGAGCAGGTCGGCGAGTTCAAACGGATGGTGCGCGCGCTGCACGCCGCCGGGATCGAGGTGATCCTCGATGTGGTCTACAACCACACTGCGGAGGCGGGTCAGCTGGGGCCGACGCTGTCCCTGCGCGGCATCGACAACCGCGGCTACTACCGGCTTCAGTCGGACGCCCGGGCGTACGCGGACTACACCGGCTGCGGCAACACCCTGCATGTGGTGAAGCCACATGTGCTGCGGCTGATCACCGATTCGCTGCGCTACTGGGTGACCGAGATGGGTGTGGACGGCTTCCGCTTCGACCTGGCTGCGGCGCTGGCCCGCTCCATGCACGACGTCGACATGCTCTCCCCCTTTCTTGCGGTCATCGCCCAGGACCCGGTGCTGCGGCGCGTCAAGCTGATCGCCGAGCCGTGGGACGTGGGCAACGGCGGCTACCAGGTGGGTGCGTTCCCCCCGCTGTGGACCGAGTGGAACGACCGGTACCGGGACGCCGTACGGGACTTCTGGCGCGGCGCGCTGCCCGACGTACGCGACCTGGGATACCGGCTCTCGGGGTCCAGCGATCTGTACGCCTGGGGCGGGCGGCGGCCGTACGCCTCCATCAACTTCGTCACCGCGCACGACGGGTTCACCCTGCGCGACCTGGTCAGTTACGAGCAGAAGCACAATGAGGCCAACGGAGAGGGCAACCGCGACGGCACGAACGACAACCGGTCCTGGAACTGCGGCGCGGAGGGCGAGACCGACGATCCGCACATCAACGCGCTGCGGCGGCGCCAGGTGCGCAACCTGCTGACCACTCTGCTCGTGTCGACGGGCGTGCCGATGCTGGTCGCGGGCGACGAGATGGGCCGTACGCAGGGCGGCAGCAACAACGCTTACTGCCAGGACAACGAGGTGAGCTGGCTGGACTGGTCCCTGCTGGAGCGCCCCGGACCGCGCGGCGTGCTGGAGCTGACCACCCGGCTGCTGGCCGTGCGCCACACTCACCCGGTGCTGCGCCGGCGCGCCTTCTTCTCGGGCCGCGCCCATGCGGCGGACGGCCTGCGGGACCTTGCCTGGTTCACGCCGCACGGCAGAGAGATGACGGAACAGGACTGGTACGCACCGGCGTCGACCCTGGCGCTCTATCTGTCGGGCCGCGACATCCCGGGACGTGACGCGCGTGGAGCGGAGGTGACGGACGACAGCTTCCTGACGATCCTGCACGCAGCGGACCGCCCGACGAGCTTCCAGCTCCCCGGGCCGCCCTGGGCGCAGGCGTACGAGGTGGTGGTCGACACCTCCCAGGAGGACCAGCAGGCGCCGCCGGGGACGGTGCACGGGGGCGGGGAGACGGTGACGGTGCCGGCCCGGTCGGTGCTGCTGCTGAAGGTCAGAACGTAGGAGGTGTTCGGCGCCGGCCCTGCATGCCCCCGAAAAAACCACATGAGCGCTGTCAGTGGTGAACCGTAGGCTCGCAACTGATGCCCAGAACACACGCAACTGCCAAGGAACGGTCCACCGTGCGTACGCTGCTGCGGCTGTGGCCGTATGTACGCCCCATCCGAACTCGCCTGTTCAGCGCGGCATTCGTCGCCGTCGTGGCCTCCTGTCTGGGCCTGGTCATTCCGCTCGTACTGAAGTGGATGGTGGACGGACCGGTCGCGGGCCGTGACCCCGGCGGGGTCTGGCTCGGGGCGCTGGCGCTGCTGTTACTGGGGATCGCCGAGGCGGTGCTCTTCGGGTTCAGGCGATGGCTGGTGGCACGGCCGCTCGCGGGGGTAGAGGCGGCGATGCGGGCCGACCTCTACCGGCATCTGCAGCGGCTGCCGGTGGCCTTCCACGACCGGTGGCCCTCGGGCCAGCTGCTCTCGCGCGCCACGAGCGACCTGATGCTGCTGCGCATGTTCCTGGCGTTCCCGCTGACCTTCCTGCTGGTCAATGCGACGACGATCCTCGTCGGGATCGTCATTCTGCTGGCCCAGCAGTGGTCGCTCGGGCTGGTGCTGCTCACGCCGATCGTGCCGATGGTGTTTCTCTGCTGGCTCTTCGAGTCGCGGTACTCGATCGTCGCACGACGGGCACAGGACCAGGTCGGCGATCTGACGACGGTCGTCGAGGAGAGCGTGCTCGGCATCCGCATCATCAAGGGCTTCGGCCGCCACCGCAGCCAGGCCCGCGCCTTCCGCGAGCTCTCGCAGCGGCTGCGCGGCACCGAGCTGGGCAAGGCCAGGCTGCTGGCCGGCATCTGGGCGCTGATCACGGCGATCCCCGAGCTGGCCATCGGCGCGGCGCTGGTGCTGGGCACGGTCCAGGTCGCGGACGGCGAACTGTCCGCGGGCACGCTGGTGGCCTTTCTGTCGACGGCGCTGGCGCTGCGGTGGCCGGTGGACTCGATCGGCTTTCTGCTGGCGCTGAGCCAGGAGGCGGCGACGGCGACGGAGCGGTACTTCGAGGTGATGGACGCGAAGGAGGAGTCGGACGCGTTCGCGGAAGCCCTGCTGTCCGAGGAAGCGCCCCTGGCGCCCGCCGAGGTGGGGCCGTCGGCGGAAGCGGGCCTGGCGTTCGAAGGCGTCATCTTCCGCTATCCCGACGCTCCCGCGGACTCCGCGCCCGTGCTCGCCCGCATCGACCTGCGCGTGCGGCCGGGCGAGACCTTGGCCCTCGTCGGCGGCACCGGCTCCGGAAAGACCACCCTCACCGCGCTCGTACCGCGGCTGCACGAGGTGACCGAGGGCCGGATCACGCTCGACGGCGAGGACATCGCCGCGATGCCGCGGGAGCGACTGCGCGAGCTGGTGTCCGTCGCCTTCGAGGAGCCGACGCTGTTCTCGGCGAGCGTCGGTGAGAACGTCCTGATGGGCGCCGGGGAGGCCGCGGGCGAGCCGGAGTTGGAGCGGGCGCTCGACATCGCCCAGGCCGGCTTCGTCGGCTCGTTGCCGCAGGGCTTCGACACCCAGGTCGGCGAACAGGGCCTCAGCCTCTCCGGCGGCCAGCGCCAACGCCTCGCGCTGGCCCGGGCGGTGGTGGGCCGACCGCGCTTCCTGGTGCTCGACGACCCCCTTTCGGCACTCGACGTGCATACGGAGGCACTGGTGGAAGCGGCCCTGCGCAGGGTGCTCGAGGACACGACGGCTCTGGTGGTGGCGCACCGCCCGTCGACAGTGATGCTGGCGGACCGCGTGGCGCTGCTGTCGCAGGGCCGCATCGCGGCGGTGGGCACACATCAGGAACTGCTGCGTACGAATGCCGAGTACGCCTGGCTCATGTCCGGCGTGGAAGCAGGCGCCGAGGAAGGTGTCCGATGACGTCGTCGACGACCGCCGCGCCGCCCGTCGAGCAGCCTGAGGAGCCGGGGCAGCCACAGCAGCGGACGCCCGCGCCCGTTGGGGACGATCCCTTCGACCGGGACGCCCTGCCCACGCCCAGGGGCGCGACCGGCGCCCTGCTTCGGTCCCTCCTCGCGCGCCGCCGCGCGCGCGTCGCACTCGCCGGGCTGCTCCTGCTGCTCCAGCAGGCCACCGTCCAGGCCGGGCCCCTTCTCGTCGCGTACGCCATCGACCGCGGCGTGCCCGCCTTCCGGGCACACGACTACGGACCGCTGATCGCCGTCGCCGTCGGGTACGCCGTGTGCGCGCTCGGCGCCGGGCTGCTCCAGTACGCCTTCATCACCGCCGCCGCCCGTGTCAACCAGGACGTCCTTCTCGACCTGCGCGGCCGGATCTTCCGCCATGCCCAGGCCCTGAGCGTCGACTTCCACGAGCGCTACACCTCGGGACGGCTGATCTCCCGTTCGACCGCAGACGTGGAGTCCCTGCGTGAGCTGCTCGGCGAAGGGCTCCAGGAGCTGATCACGGTCGTCCTCGCCTTCGTCTACATCTCGTCGATGCTGCTCTGGCTCGACCTCGGCCTCGGCGCGCTCGCGGTGCTCTCCTTCGTACCGCTGTATCTGCTCGTACGCCGCTACCAGCGCCGTGTCGGCATCGTCTTCAGCGTCCGCTCCACCGCGATCGCCGCGGTCATCGTGAAGTTCGCGGAGACGATGAACGGCATCCGGCCCGTGCGGGCCTTCCGGCGCGAGCGCGCCAACGACGCGGACTTCCGGGTACTCAACCACCGCCATGAGCGCAGCAACGGCGACAGCCTGCTGGAGATGGCGCGCTATGTCGTCGGCTCCCGGGTCGTCGCCAACACCGCGGTCGCGGGGATCGTGCTCTGGGGCGCGTACCGAGTCGCCGGCGGGACGCTCGCGCTGGGTGTGCTGGCCGCCGCCGTGCTCTATCTGCGGCGTCTGTACGACCCGATCGACCGGCTCGGGATGTTCCTGAACTCCTACCAGTCAGCGGCGGCTTCGCTGGAGAAGATCGCCGGGCTGCTGGCCCAGACCCCGTCCGTGCCCGAGGCGCGGGAACCGAGTGAGCTGCCCGCGCTCGACGGCGAACACCCCGGTCGCGAGGTCGTCTTCGAGGGCGTCCGCTTCGCCTACCGCACCGGCGGCGAGGTGCTGCCCCGCTTCGATCTGACGATCCCGGCCGGCCAGACCGTCGCTGTGGTCGGCTCGACCGGCGCCGGCAAGTCCACCCTCGCCAAGCTGCTGGCCCGTTTCTACGACCCGAGCGAGGGGCGGGTACTGATCGACGGCGTCGACCTGCGTGCGCTGTCCACTCCCGAACTGCGGCGCGGCGTGGTGATGGTGACCCAGGAGGCCTTCCTGTTCTCCGGGACGGTCGCCGAGAACATCGCGATCGGGCGGCCGGACGCCTCCCGCGAGGAGATCGAGCGGGCCGCGAAGGCGATCGGCGCGCACGACTTCATCAGCGGACTGCCGGACGGGTACGACACCGACGTACGCAAACGGGGCGGCCGGATCTCCGCCGGTCAGCGACAACTGGTGAGCTTCGCCCGCGCGTTGCTCGCCGACCCGGCCGTACTGATTCTCGACGAGGCGACGAGTTCGCTGGACATCCCGGGCGAACGAGCGGTGCAGCGCGCGATGGACACGGTGCTGCACGGGCGGACGGCCGTCGTGATCGCCCACCGGCTGTCGACGGTCGAGATCGCGGACCGGGTGCTTGTGATGGAGAACGGGCGGATCGTGGAGGACGGCGCACCGGACCAACTGATCGGCGGGAACGGCCGGTTCGCGGGTCTGCACCGGGCGTGGCGCGACAGTCTGGTGGGGTGAGCCACGTCGGGCACGTCGCGCGCCAACGGCGGAGGCTGCCCGGGGGCAGATGCCCCCGGGCAGCCTCGTACGACAGGCTCAGCAGCCTCAGAAGGTGAGCTTGAAGCTGTTGATGTAGCCGGTGTCCCATGCCGCCTTGTCCTGGACCCGCAGCTTCCAGGTGCCGTTGGCGACCTCGGAGGAGGCGTTGACCGTGTAGGTCTCCTGGACGTTGTCCGCCGAGTCGGAGGAGCTGAACGGCTTCAGGTTGTACACCGTGCCGTCCGGGGCGACCAGGTCCACGACCAGGTCACCGCGCCAGGTGTGGATGATGTCCACGCCGACCTTGAGCGTGCTCGGGGCGTTGCCCGTGCGGCCGGTGACGGTGACCGACGAGGTGACCGCGGCGCCGTTGTCCGGGATGGAGACGTCGGCGGTGTTCTCGAAGACCGTGCCGGGGTCGGGGTCGCCGCCGCCGGGACGGGAGCCGACGTTGATGCCGGCCCATGCGTCGGTCACGGACTTGACCTCGGCGCTGGTGGCTCCGTACAGCTCCGTCGCGACCGCGATGGTGCCGGTGCGCGCCGCCGCGTAGTTGGTCGTGGAGTTGAACTTCGTGGTGAGCGCCTTGTACCAGATCAGCGCGGCCTTGTCCCGGCCGATGCCGGTCACCGGCAGTCCGTCGGAGGTCGGCGAGTCGTAGTTGACGCCGTTGATGGTCTTGGGGCCGCTGCCCTCGGATGCCAGGTAGAACCAGTGGTTCGCCGGGCCCGAGGAGTAGTGGACGTCGATGTTGCCGATGCCCGAGTACCAGGCGTCCTTGGACGCGCCGTCCTTGCTCGGCTTGTCCTGGTAGCGCAGCGGGGTGCCGTCGCCGTTGATGTCGATCTTCTCGCCGATGAGGTAGTCGCCCTTGTCCGTGGCGTTGTTGGCGTAGAACTCGACAGCCGAGGCGAAGATGTCGCTGGTCGCCTCGTTGAGGCCGCCGGACTCGCCGCTGTACACGAGCTTGGCGGTGGCGGCGGTGACACCGTGGGTCATCTCGTGCCCCGCGACGTCGATCGACGTGAGCGGCTTGGCGTTGCCCGAGCCGTCGCCGTACGTCATGCAGAAGCAGCTGTCCTGCCAGAACGCGTTGACGTAGGCGTTGCCGTAATGCACCCGGGAGTACGCGCCGACGCCGTCACCGCGGATGCCGGAACGGCCGTACACGTTCTTGTAGTAGTCCCAGGTGAGCCCGGCGCCGTAGGCCGCATCCGCGCCCGCGGTCTCGGGCTCGGAGGCCTGGCCGTTGCCCCAGACGTCGTCGGAACCCGAGAACAGGGTGCCGGTTCCGCTGCTGCCGTGGTTCAGGTTGTACGTCTTGTGGCTGCCGCGCCCGGTGTCGGTGAGGTTGTACGTGGAGCCGGACTGCACGCTGCCGACCGTCACCGAGCCGCTGTACTGCGTGTTGCCGGTGCCGTTCTCGACGCCCTGCCACTCGAAGAGCTTCTTGCCGGTGGTCGCGTCGGTGACGACGTGCAGCTCGTTCGGGGTGCCGTCGTGCTGGAGGCCGCCGACGACGGTCTCGTACGCGAGTGTCGGCTTGCCCTGCGCCATCCAGACCACCTTGCGGGGCGCGCGGTCGGCCTTGGCCTTCGCCGAGCCCTCCGCCCTGGCCGCGCCCAGCGCCTGCTTCTCGGCGGTGGCCGGGGCGACATCGGCGCTGGTGTCGACGTTCTTGAGGACCGCGGCCGACGCCTTGGTGACCGACTCGGTCGCACCGGCCTTCGTCTCCGCGACCACCAGGTCGCCACCGAGCACGGGGAGGCCGGCGTAGGTGCGCTCGTAGCGGGTGTGGGTGGTGCCGTCGCGGTCCTGGGTGACGTCCCGTACGACGAGCTTCTCCTGGGCGGTGAGGCCCAGTTCCTTGGCGGTGGCCGCCGTGGTGGCGCTCGCCTTGCGGATCAGCTCGGCCCGCTGGGCCGGGCTGAGGTTCAACGGCAGGGCGCCGGGGTTGGCCTTGCCTGCTTTCGCCGCTGCCGGTGCGGCGGTTGACGCCGGTTCGGCAGCGGAGGTGCCGGTCTGGAATCCGACCGCCAGGAGGGCGGCGGTGGCTATGAGAGCTCCGGTCGCGGTGGCGCGGCGGCGAGGCGTGGGTCTCACGCGAACTCCTTCTGCGAGGGGGGTACCGGGCGACTGGGTAGGTCGGCCGGGCAGAGCATGCGGAGCATGTGGAGCGTGGATCGGGGGAAGAGTGACAGCAATCACTGCCATCTGTCAGGAGCGCGTCAACAAGTTGGCCGGAAATCGTCCGGTGCACGAATGGTCATGTTCGTTAAGCGGACGTTTCGCCGATCATCATCGCGATGCCGTCAAGGGTTCGACGGAGCCCGAACTCGAAGAGTGTTTCGAGGTCCAGATCGAACTCATCCTGTGTGAACAGGGTGTTGAGCAGAGGGTAGTTGCCGGTCGCGGCGATCATTTCGAACTGTGGCTCGTTCCGTGCCATCCACTCGTCGTCGGAGATGCCCGTGTCCTGCTCCGCCCGGGCCTCCAACTCGGCGGCCATGGCGACGCCTTGGACATACGCGAAGAGCGCGAGATGGACGTGGATCATCTGAAGCGGCGTCAGCCCGGTTCCGTGCAGGGCGCGCAGCACCCACTCGGTGTACCTCATCGCGTTCGGTGAGGCGACCGGCCGGGTGAACGAGGCCATCGCCTGGGCCATCCAGCGGTGGCGGGTGTAGGCGGCGTACAGCCAGCGCGCGGCCCGTTCCAGGCCCTGGCGCCAGTCGGCCGGAACCGGCCCCATGGGCGTCTCGCCGCAGACCTCGTCCGTCATGAGCCGAAGCAGCTCGCCCTTGCCCGGGACATGGCGGTACAGGGCCATCGTGGAGGTACCCAGCGAGGTGGCGATCCGCCGCATGGAGAGTGCGGGCAGACCCTCGGCATCGGCCAGCGCGACAGCGGTGCGCACGATCCGGGCACGGGTCAGCCCGGGCTCGACGGGTGCGGCCGGGCTCGACGCGTGGGCGACGGATGGTGTGACGACGGTACCGACGCCGGGCACAGCCTGTACGAGCCCGTCCTGACGCAGGGCGGCCAGAGCCTTGGTCGCGGTCGCCATGGCCACACCCCACTCCTTGGTGATGGCGCGGGTCGAGGGGACGCGGTCGCCGGGGCGCAGTGCGCCCGAGGCGATGCGGTGGCGCAGTTCGGCGGCGATGCGGAGGTAGGGCGGCTGGTTCGGCACGGCAGGTGAGTGTACTAGTGCGGACAGGACGTCGTACGCCCTTGTGAGCTGCGGATTTTGACGCCCTCCAGCGGCGGTGCACTAGAGTGCACTGCCCTGTTGTTTGCGGTGTACGCAGACGGCTGCTTCGCTCCCCGCATGACACCCGACATACACACCGCGGGCCGCCGGGAATGGACCGCACTCGGCGTCCTGATGCTGCCCCTTCTGCTCGTCTCGATGGACGTGTCCATCCTCTACTTCGCGATCCCCGCCATCAGCGAGGACCTGCGTCCCGGCTCCACCGAACAGCTGTGGATCCTCGACATGTACGGCTTCGTGCTCGCCGGACTCCTCATCACCATGGGCGCGTTGGGCGACCGGATCGGCCGGCGCAGGGTTCTTCTCGCGGGCGCGGTGCTCTTCGGGGCCGCCTCCGTGTGCGCGGCGTACGCACACAGCCCCGGCACCCTGATCGCCGCCCGTGCGCTGCTCGGCGTCGGGGGCGCGTGCCTGATGCCGTCCACGCTCGCGCTGATCCGCAATCTCTTCCGCGACGACAGGCAGCGGGCCACGGCGGTCACCCTCTGGACGACCGTGATGGCCACCGGCATCTCCTTCGGCCCGATCGTCAGCGGGGCCCTCCTCGAACACTTCTGGTGGGGCGCCGTCTTTTTGATCAACCTCCCGGCGATGGGGCTGCTCCTGGTCCTCGCGCCGCTGCTGCTGCCGGAGTTCAGGACGGCGGCGCGCGGGAAGTTCGACGTGCTCAGCGCGGTCCTCTCGCTGGCGGCGCTGCTCCCCGTGATTCACGGAATCAAGGAGCTCGCCAAGCACGGCTACGCACCGGTGCCCGCGCTCGGCATCACCGCGGGCCTCGTCATCGGTGCGGTGTTCGTCCGCCGCCAGGCGCGACTGGAACACCCGATGATGGATCTGGCTCTGGTCCGCCGGCGGGCGTACGGCGGTTCGGTGCTGGTGAACCTCCTCGCCATGGCGGCGACGGTGGGCTTCGCCGTCTTCATCACGCAGTATCTGCAGTCGGTGCTCGGCAAGTCCCCCTTCGAGGCGGCGCTCTGGAGCCTGGTGCCGTCGGCGGGAGTGCTGCTCGCCGCGCCGACGGGAGCCGTGCTGGCGCGGCGGATCGACCGGGCGTATGTGATGGGCGGTGGCTTCTTCGTCTCGGCGGCGGGCTTCGCTTGGCTGACTCAGGTGCGGGTGGACTCGGCGTTCTGGACCGTCCTGGCCGCGAGCGCGGTCTATGCGGCGGGGCTGGTCACCGCGATGACGCTGGCGAACGAACTGGCACTGGGGGCGGCCCCGCCGGAGCACGCGGGCGCGGCGGCGGCCGTCATGGAGTCCGGGCAGGAGCTGGGCGGGGCGCTGGGAATGGCGATCCTGGGCTCTGTCGGCGCGGCGGTGTACGGCCACGACATGGCGTCCTGGAAGGGCGCACCGGAGGCCGTGCGGGAGACGCTGGGCGGAGCGCTGGCAGCGGGTCGGGGAGAGGCGCTGCAGGCGGCGGCGCGGGAGGCGTTCACCCACGGGATGGGTGTGGCGGCGGTGGGGGCGGGGGTTTTGATGTCCGTTGCGGGTCTTGTGTCGTTGACGCTCCTGCGGGCGTCCGGGGCGAGGACGGCACTGTCCCCCACCCCGCCCCTTCCCGAAACCGGGGGTGTCCCACAGGCCAGGGCCTAGCTCGGGTTGTTCGCGTGGGTCAGCGTCTCCCAGGCGACGAACAGGTTGTTGGAGCCCGCGGGCCGCTGCTGCTCGGTGAGGCGCTGGGTGTTGCTCATGGCGATGCCCAGCCGGGTGTGCAGGGCGTTGAAGCCGACCTCGGTGACCGGGCCGAGCCTGTCCTTGAGGCTGCCGTTGCAGAGGTTGCCCGGCACCGGCTCGCCGAGCTGGTACTTGGCGTGCAAACCCAGTGCGTACCGGAGCCGGTCGGCGATCTCCGGGTAGAGGTCCTGTCCCTGGATGCGGCTGGTCTCGGCGATGTGCGAGATGGCCGAGAAGCCGTATCCGGTGTGGGTGAGATCGCGGCAGGTCTCCTGGCTGAGCCCGTTCATGAAGGTCGACTGGCCCTGCCAGTACTTGATGATCTTCTCACGGGTGTCCAGGCCGGAGCCGGGCGCCGTCTTGGGCAGGGAGCCGTCGGAGGTCAGATAGATGTACGCGGGGACGCGCCCGCGGAACTTGGCGACGGCCTTGTCGTACGCGCCGCGGTCCTCCAGGAAGACGGCGATGCCGATCGCCGCCTCCGTCATGCTCAGCTCCCAGTTGCCGTTGGACTGCGAGCCGCCCACGACCTCGGGCAGGTAGACATTGCGCAGCATGGTGCCGAAGCGGCCCGAATTGGGCCAGGAGCTGTAGGTGTACTTGACGATCTCGGCGGCCCGCGGCCAGGAGGAGCCCGCCCAGCCGGTCTGCAGCGGGGCATTGCTGTTGGTGTGGTCCTTGATCACGGCGGACCAGGCGTCCATGATCTCGATCGCCTTCTTGGCGTAGCGGCTGTCGCCGCCGATGTACCAGGCGAGGGCAAGGGTGTACGCGGCTATCGCGTCCTCGCGCTCGTCCGTGCAGCCGTGGTTGGGGTTGGAGTACGAGCCGCACTCGACGACGGCGCGAGGCTTGGCAGTGCGCGAGAGCGAGGCGTACTCGCTGCCGAGCATCTGGTCGTAGGCGGACTTCCAGGGCTGGGCAGCGGCCTTGACCTTGGCCTTGACGAAGTCGAGCTGGGGGCGGCTGACGAGCACCCCCGGGTGGGTGAAGTTCCCGGGTGCGGCGGCCTGTTGCGCCTTCGCGGCCTGTTGAGCGGGGTCTTTCACGGCCGAGGCCGGGGCCGCCAGAACGGCGGCCAGCGCTCCTGCCAGGACGGCGGCGAGGGCCGACAGCAGCACCTTCGGTCTGCGCAGGGCGCGCGATCCGGTACGCATGGGGGGTTGCCTTCCGGGTGGGGGGGGTGACCAACCGCGTTCATCCACATGAACGTTGGGCGTGAGAGTGAACTCTGCGGTGGCTCAGGAAACTAAGGCCATCCCATGGGCACGTCAAGACTCTGACTTCACACTGTGAAAAAACGTGGTGCGGACGGGGGTTGGGCCGGCCGCACCACCGATAAGCGCCCCCCGCCCCCCATCAGCGCCACACTACAACCCCCCCCACCCCCCGCGCCCCCCCCCGCAGCGCGACCACACCCCC